>CAZNGU010000445.1:0-2732 GCA_964572325.1 uncultured Methylomarinum sp. | reverse complement strand
AATACTCACTCGTTTCATGCCTTTAATGATAGCAAGAAGCAATAAAAGTTCAACAGATTTATTATATTTACAAGAAAAATTAAATACAGGGTTTATCCAGTAAATTTTATTATTGACAATAATTCTCAATTGCGATAAATTAAAAAAATGCGAAAACAAGATATTTCATTCCTATTACTATTTCTGATGCTGATAACGCCCATTGCATCGGCGTTTGAGCATTGTGCAGGGATGGATACGTCTGGGCATTCATCTGTAAGTCAAAAAAATTCTGTTTTATCATCTGCTGGCGACACCGTGCAGCTAGAACATAAAACGATGCTTAATGAATTACAGAATAATCAAACCAATATAGACTGCCATAATAGTAATAGCTGTACTTTTCATGTTTGTGGAGTCTACAGCATCACCTCTTCTTCGCCTATTATTAACGCGGTTAGTCCTTCCTGCTATTCAAGTTTTGAATACGCTTCCTTCGACAGTACTGTTTCATCGTCAGACTTAAGACCTCCAATATTTACCCTCTAAACAGAGGATTTGTATAGCTGATATTAATCGCCCTTAAAGTTCTTGCATTCTGTTTTACCCTCAGACCTGCCTTCTCCCCCTGGAGAAAGGGATAATATGCAAAAACTTTGACATGCTCAATGCATCATGTAAGATAAACTGAAGGCAGAAATATCACCATGGATAGCATGTAGTAGAGCTACTTCGGGAACCGTTGCCGAGCGCATCGTTTGTCTCCAGACTGATGCCCTTTCGCCAGCAACATTCTACAACGTCAAATACATTCCTCCAAATACACAATTCTGCTTACACTAGCTTTTTACTTCTCCCGTGTTCGAGGATCTTATGATTTTACTTAACAAAACCAATTCATTTATTATGTTGCTGGTTTTTTCCAGCATCGTTAATGCTGGAAAAACCGATCTATTACCATTGCAATCAGCACTTGATATAGCTGTGCAAGACAACCCCAACCTGGCTCAAATTCAGGCCCGATCTGAAGCCTTGGCTGCTATTCCGTCACAAGTCGGAACATTACCCGATCCTATAATTATTTTTAACGCCATAAATATTCCTGTCGATACCTTTGATACTCGCCAGGAACCTACGACCCGGATGCAAGGTGGAATTAGCCAGGCATTTCCTTTCCCCGGAAAACTAGCTTTACGTGAAGAAGCCGCTACCTATGAAGCAGAAGCCGCAACTTATGATGTAACTGAAGCGCGTTTCCGTCTTTTACGTGATGTTAAAAAGACTTGGTGGACACACTTTTACCTAGATAAAGCTTTAGAAATTATCGTCGCAAACCAAAACCTATTACGTCAATTTGTAGAAATTGCCCAAACAAAATATGAAGTGGGTGAAGGTTTGCAACAAGATGTGCTTTTGGCTCAACTAGAATTATCTAAATTACTGGATACTGAAATCCGCTTGACAGGTGCTTTAGACAAAACCAAAGCACAACTCAATGCCTTGCTTGATCAACCTGCAAATCTTATTTTTAAAATCCCTTTAGATCCTCAAGAAAAATTACCCACTTTACAAAAAGAGTCGTTATTGTTTGAAGAAGCCGAAAGCTATCGTGCTTTACTGGCTTCCAGGCGTGAATCTATCCATGCTGCGCAATCAAGACTTGACTTGGCAAATAAAGATTATTTTCCTGATTTCAAATTCGGTGCTTTTTATGGGGGTCGGCAAGACTCCCTCGCTGGACAAGAACGAGCTGATTTTCTCAGTTTAAAACTCAGTATGAATGTTCCTATTTTCGCTGCAACTAAGCAACGAAAAGCGGTGGATCAACGCACCAGTGAATTGATGCAACAACGCTATACACTGCAAGATCAATGGAATAATGTCCGCGCGGACATATCTTCAGCCTACAGCGAGTTTCATCAAACTAAAAACCAGGTTGTATTATTTAAAAGCGGTATTATTCCACAGGCCAGGCAAACAGTTGCCTCCATGCTGTCAGGCTATCAAGTCAACAAGGTCGATTTTTTAAACCTGGTACGCAGTCAAATCACTTTATATAACTATGAGATCCGATACTGGAAAGCTTTTACTCAAGCCAACCAGGCATTAGCACAATTAACTGCCATGGTTGGCAAGGAAGAAATTTATGAATAAGTCTGCATTGGTTATTGCCCCTATTATGTTAATAGCAGGATTAGCCGGCGGTTACTGGTTGGCTGATTCAAAACAGGCAACGGTACAATCCGAGTCCAGTTCTGAAAAAGGAAAAATTCTATTTTACCGCAATCCAATGAACCCTACCGTGACCTCACCCACCCCGGCTAAAGATGCTATGGGTATGGATTATGTCCCCGTTTATGCGGAACTGGACAAGCCTAAAGAGCGCAAAATATTATTCTACCGTAACTCAATGAATCCTGCGGTCACTTCACCAACACCTGCCAAGGATTCAATGGGAATGGACTATGTTCCCGTTTATGCAGAAACTGATAATGATGCAACATCACCGACAGGAACCGTTAAAATTGATGGCGTGACGGTACAAAATATTGGCGTACGTACAGCCATAGCCATGAAAACCACACTTTCTCATACGGTGCGTGCTGTAGGACGAGTGGCTTATGACGAAGAACGCCTGGTACGTTTGCACCCAAAAATAGAGGGCTGGGTTGAAAAATTAAGGGTGGATAAAACAGGACAATGGGTTAAAAAAAATACTGATTTATTAAGTATATATTCACCGCAATTAGTCA
>CAZNGU010000444.1:0-2750 GCA_964572325.1 uncultured Methylomarinum sp. | reverse complement strand
CGCAGGATTTTTTCAAGTATTGGCTATATTTTTCTGAAATCAGTTTAAACTTACAATTTCTGAATAACATGCGTTCAACAATACGCATTCAACAGTATCAGAAAATAACCCAAAGAGTTCTGCTAACGCTTCGGTTTTTACAATGCTCGAATTTCCTGAAATATTTTCAAAAGCAATCCCATCAACTCCTGCTCCATGCCCACAAAAATGGACAATATTTGGCTTATAATCTAGCATTGCTCTACGAATATCTATTGGTCGTACTGCCCATTGCTGTTTAAGGATAAACTCGTCTCTTCTTTGTGCTCGTTGTAGACCATTACTAATTTCACGGACTTCTTGATCTAAACGAAGTCGTGATGTGTCCTGAGGGTTTACTGCCAAAACTAAAATTGTTTTCATTGATCTCGTTCAATTAGTGATGAGCGAACGCGATTGAAACCACCGAAAATTATGAACCCAACAACTTGAACAACACTGGTAAACCTAAATTCCACGTATCAGTTAGCATTCCGCTCGATTGCACTATTAGGCATCTCGGCCAGACTCAACCGAATATCAAATATTAGATACTTCGAATAAAGATTCATTACCCGAATAATTAGCACAGAAAAAATGCAAATAATCATCAATATTGTAAGGCAGAAAGTCACAATAATCCGATCTATCATCTTTACAAAAATATCTACCTCCACAAATACCGATATTTTCACAATGCATACATTCCTGATCGTTATATGGATTATGCTCTGTATATTTCGCAAATATTTCAAAGTACTTATCATAATCGTTGCTTAACTCAGATATATGCCGTTCTGAAGAACCGCATGCACTGCATGGAACCAACATTCCATCTTGAGTTAACTTAATGTTATAAGGTATATATGCTCTACATACCTTAAACATTGGCGAAGGAAATTCCTTAACGGGGAGTTTGCTATCTATTCTAAATTGCAAATAGTCTATATAAAACTTACTAAGCTCATTTTTTGATAAGATATTAATTGATTCGTTTCCTGGGTGGTTTACAGTCCCGACTAACTGAAAATCAAAATCATCTACCCCTATCATAGAAATAATTTTATAGAATTCTTTTACATATGAGCAGTTATATTTATTGACATTGTATCTTATACTTAGGGATGTGGCATATTTATTGAAAAAATTCTTCATAGAAGAAATATTATTTAGTATTTCATCATACGTACCACTACCATTCTTTGTTATTCGATTACAATCATGATCTTCCTTATTTGTCATAGAGATAGAGACATGATCACAAACATTAATAATACTTTCATCTAAAAGAGAACCGTTTGTATCTATAGATACGAATAAATTTTTATTTAGACTATTAGTCATATGTGCAAGTTTTTCTATGCTTTCGATCATCACCGTCTTCATTAGTAATGGCTCTCCACCTATAAAATGAAGCATGACTGTATCAATATTTCTCAATTTATTCTTTCTGATTACATCACTCGCATATTTAGTAACCTGATCTATTGCTTCTGTATCTATTCCTTTCGTTTTTCGATAACTATTCTGGTAGCAATATGTGCAACGAAAGTTACATGCTTGAGTAAGTTCAATTGTTATTTTTAGCTTGTCACTACTCGACTTACTAGTTTCATACAATTCTTGCCCATTTTTTTTTTCATCTGCTTCTGTAGTTACAATAAAACCAGATTCGAATAGGGACTCCTTATCCATCTCAGGAATAGAGGAAATATCGTTCTTTATAAGGCTATCAGCTAAGTTGTTATTTATAACTGTTATACTACCAAAATACTTGTTAAACACTATTTTAGAGTCACTGAAAAAATCTGTGTAATGATTGTAATAAGATGCTTTATATTTCATTATAAATACCTTGAAAGCACCCACTTAATAGAATAAGTGGGTGCCATGATAAAGTTAAGTTGTTTTAGCCTTGATATTCAGCCCGACACATACCTCCACAAACTTCATCAACAGATACACTAGCTTTTCCTCTTTTATCACTAGATTTCAAATTAATTACTATCTTCATAGCTCTATCTCCAATAGGATTTTAAAGTCGCCACTTCGCAAATTTTATATATTGCTTAGGAGGAAGCAGCAAACACCACAGCAATTCCATATATTTTTTTCCTCTCACGGTAGAAGTCTCTGTTACCAGAGACCGCACAGTCCCGGACGTGCAGTTTTCCCAAGCCGTTGACTTAATCTGTTGATGAAAAATAAAGAATGTCTTCATGCTCTAGGGGTGCCTGGGTCAGCCCACGTCGTACGGCCGGTGTCTTGCCATCCTTGCCAGTCAGGATGTAATTGTGCACAGTACTGATATCGAGGACCTTAGCAATATTTCGTGGATTATACGGAGAGTAGCTAGTTCATATCAGGTCAGCCCAGATATTTGTTCTGCCGGAACGCCGTAATTCCCGCAGGCTGGGGATTTGCAGTGATTGACCTCGACGGCACTGTGCTCAGACGGTACGCGAAGGTACTTACCTACGGAAGATTTTTTTCTGTACGATCCAAATTGAAAAAGCCAGAGAAAAAGTGCATCATACGTTTATTAACTGGCCTGAATCAACAGGTTTCCTTCTCCAGCCTGGCTAGCTTTTTCTATCGCTAGCTATCGTCAAAAGTCAAAGTGCCTTTGATTTTTATGTGTGTTTTTTTCGCCTAACGCCATGCTCAGCGGCAGGCTAAAGTGGCGATTTTTTGTGTAAAATGGAGCTTGCGACATACACAAAAAAACGACG
>CAZNGU010000443.1:0-2762 GCA_964572325.1 uncultured Methylomarinum sp. | reverse complement strand
TTAAAGCGATAGCCGCTAAAATATTTAACCAGATAAAATGCGGAGATTGCGGCTCGTGCCAGCAGATACTCAAGGTGATTAAAGCGATTACACCCCAATAAATAGACCAAAGTCGAGAAATAGCCAAAGATGCAATAAGTACCAGAAATAAATCCAATAAAGTCCATTGTGAAATCCAGCTATTCGGGTCATTATCCACTCCGCTAACTGTTAATAAGCGCCAACCGGGGGGTAAATTCAGTTCGGCCTGTACCTGCTTAAACTTTTGCTCCCAGCCGACCGCATTGATATGGCTTATTGAGCCATTAATACGACTATCCGCCACTAAATTAATATTGCCTTTGCGAACCTCAATCCCCTGCTTATTAGCTTTACTCGAATAGGTAATCAACTGATTTTCCCCATTCAGCTTAACTTGACCTAATTGCATTCCTGGAACTACATCGAGTCGCCAACCGGAGGTCATTTTTCCTGTGATGGTATCTGATACGGTATAAGCATTACCGTCAAAATCTAGCCACAATGTCCGTTTTAAACTTAATTGACTGGGTTCTGGCTGGGGGTCACCACGGCTTATTACTTTAAACAACATGGCGTCACCTTGCTTAAGCAAATAGGCTGGCAAACCTTTCCATTCTCCCGGCACATTACTTTGACTAGGATCTATAGATTTTAACTGCTTAATTTCAACAAGGCGTAAAAAAGTCTGGGCACTAAATGACCAGATTTCTGTAAGCGGCCAGCTCGCATCATCAACATCAAAACTAAGTTTATTGATCTGCTGAGGATGCCTGGCTCTGAGTTCTATATGCCAACGACCGGGACGAACCTGAAGCAATAAACTTCCATCTCCTTCTAATCTTGCAGGCAATGGGCTGTTTAAAGCAACGGGGATAAAATCTTTCAATAAAGCATGCGATAATTTAATTTCCCGTTGATTACCTGAAACTTCCAGCTCAAGATGAGTTATCAACTGCAGAGGAATGCTATCAACTACTTTTCTAAACACCTGAAGATCATGCTTATTTTCAATATTTTTGGGTTTTTTCTGACCAATATCACTTTCTTTTAACCAGACATGACCATTTTTTAGGGTTGGAAAAAAAATGTCTTTGCCGTTAATAGTAAGACTGAAAAGCCCAGTATCCTGAGGAATAGTCAAACTATCAGGTATACGATCCCAAAAAAAGTCTCCAGTAATTTTATAAGAACCAGCAGCTAATTTAATACCTGGTTTTCCTTGATGCGCCATGACCCGCGCCAATTGCTTATTAACCCTGACATTTTGCGGCCAGTATTTTTGACTACCTGGCAAACTTATCCAGCTGTCTTTATAAACTTGCCAGTGACTGCTAAATTGAGCCTGAGTGGCCTGTAATTCTAAACGCAGCTCTCCGGGCCAGCCACATCTTTTTTGCTGAAAATTATTGTAAAAAAATGGGCATTGATATTTTTCTTCACCTTGCAATACCCAGTTAACCCAAGGTTTGAGTGGTTCCGGTGTGTTTTCTTTGCTCAAAGGTGCGGCAGGTGAGACTGAAACCAGCAAATGAAGGATAAGAAACAGAAAAAAACGAGACATAAGCGATTCCGTAAATAAGATTGTTTTTTTAATTGTAGCCTTTAACAATAAAAAAACAGTAACAAACTTGACAGGATCACATTTAACCCTTACAAAGGGCGTGCTAATATAAACGACTATTATTTAGGTAACGCAAGTAGCCTATCAATAAAATTATAATTATAACGAGGGGATGACAATGTCTATACTAGACACGATTAAAGCATTATTTTGTAAAAAATGTGAACCAGCAACTGATCACAATCAGGAAACGAAAGTTAGTACTACATCAGCACCCGCGCCAAGCGCTTCCTCTGTACCAGAAAAATTACAAATACCAGAAGACTCCGCATTAAAACGTCACTTTCTAACTGCATTAAAAGCAGATGTCGAAGCTAAAATGCCACCCAAACCAACAGACTCAACCTTAAAGCGCCATTACGAAGCTGCCGTACAATCGAAACTAGATGACGTAGTAGCATAAGCAAAAATCATTGCTGTTATAATTGCTATAGACATAGAGAATAAAGTCAGCATTTTATTACACAGAAATACTGACAAAATGGGCACAAAGTAGAATAGAGGATAGCGTAACCCAACAATCTTTTTTATAAAGTAATGGCTTACGTTATTGCTCTCGCACCTTAACTTTCTCCATCTAGACAACGTAGATGGCCGAATACTATCCTTCTATATACGTCAATTAATGTTTATTTTACAGTTCATGCAATAACCGCTGATATATCCCGCCAAAACTACCATTACTCATTATTACAAAATGACTGGCTGAATTTGTATCAGCTTCAATCTTTAATTGCCTGACGATCTCATTTAGAGTACTACATATTCTAATATTCTCAGCATATTTTAGTACCTCCGTCACATCCCAATCCAAATCTTCTGGCTGAAATATAATAGCACTGTCAGCCCATGCTAAGGATTCTGCCAGTGCCTGGATATGAATCCCCATGCGCATAGTATTTGAACGCGGCTCTACAATAGCTACAATTTTTTCATTGGCCACTTTCTTGCGTAAACCATCCAGTGTTGTTTGAATAGCTGTGGGATGATGAGCAAAATCATCATAAAGCGTTACGCCCTTAATATGAGCAATAATCTCCATCCGCCGTTTTACATTTTTAAAAGATTGCAAGGCCTGAACGGCATCACTTGCCAAAACACCTACATGTCTAGCTGCAAC
>CAZNGU010000442.1:0-2771 GCA_964572325.1 uncultured Methylomarinum sp. | reverse complement strand
GGGGTCGTGATGTTCGTCATTCTTTTATCTCTATATTTAAAATCGTTGCATAGTGACGGCATGGCCACCTCGAACCCACGAGGGGAACCGATACCATTGCGCATACTATAGACTCGGATAAAAGCCATTTGTTCAACCCGATAACACCCGTGTGCTACTGCGATTACTGCAATCTATTAGGGTATTATGCCACTCCAAGAGCGTTCTTAAAATATCTATTTAAGCTATAAAATAATTGTTTTAGACCTGAATACACGCTTATCTTTACAATTTAAACTATATTAATCAATTAGTTACCTTAATACACCCCAGCAAACCCACACTACCAGCCTATTAACACACCCTCTAAATATTTGTTATAACCCTTGTACTCAGCATTATTTGTTAGCACAAACGAACTCGCATTAAGCTCAGCAAACCGGCCAACAACCGCCTTTAATGAATTAGCACCCTCTCCTCCTAATAGCCCTTTTACAACAATGCTTTTTTCCTTTTTGCTCAACCTAGAGCTTGCTGTTATTGCCTGATTAGGTAAAGAACCACTTCTAAATAGTACTTTTAATTGGTCCTGCTTTTGTTTCGATAATTGCGTTTGATAATAGGTGCCTCGCAACATGGCTGCAGAGCATTTTTTATTTTCAAAAGCTTGAAAGACTTTAGCCATCCCACCTTTAATACCTTTCACTTTAGGCTGTAACACTGGATTAGAAAAAGAAGCCAGAAAAGATAACGACGACAAATTAGGTGGCGATATACCACAAAAATATTTTCCAACCATATCTTTAGATTTTTTCAGCTTGCCATTGTCGGCTTTTGTGACAAGCATAAAATCGAGCTTACCGGGCAACTTCACCAATACTTCATGCTTAAGATGTGCTACTCGCCATGAAATAAAATGCGGCCCGTCAAAAACAATATCGTACTTATCATTTCGCATATCTATTTGGTACTTAAACCAATTTTTAGAATGCTTATACGTTACTTTACGCCCCAAAAGCTGACTTAAATATGTTGCAACAGGCTCATATAATTTTTTACCCTCTTCTACCGATTCTCTCGGCGGCGCAGACAAAATCAGGTCCGATGCGAAAACAGAGTTTATTGGTAACAACAAAAGAAGAAACACAGATACGTGTTTGTACAATTTGAATAATTCCATTTGTAAAATCCTAAATTTATTTTTGGCAACATCTAGTTGCTGGATTTATTGAAATCCATTTAACGATGAAAGATACAGCTTAGTACTGCTTATAAAATAAGCACTATTAGCGGCTATGCTTAATGCAGCACGGTAGCATAAAAGCAATTACTCGTTATTGATGTAGGTTTGATTTTCAATGAATAACTAAAAAAGTTAATGGGATTAAATCACAGCTTATTCTAAATTATTAGCATTTAATCTGTTCCGACCTCACTTATTGTTTACATCTTATTTTCAGAAATACCAAACAATTTTTCTATAAGACCATTTGCCTTTTGTGGAGTAAATAGCAATAACTATTTTACCTTTAATGTTAGATGCCATTTTCGGCTTTCAATTATTAATCCGCATTGATTAATTGAATATTCATAATATCTAAAAAACTTCCGGTTATTCTACTTTTTTGTAGTCGAAACTTCGCGCTTGAATAAATTTTTAATTTTTCGTTTTAGTGTTTTACGATATTTTTTATAACCGAGTGTAAACTTCATTAAAGAAAGCTTTAAATGATCCGCTCTTGTAAGACTAAAAAGATCTCTTTTTACATAAACAGTATCACTACCATCCATATACCAGACCACATAATCATTATCTGCTATCCATTTATTAATTTCTTCAATATAAGGATTGATATACATTGCGCCATGAGTTTCTATTGTCAAGACAAGCGGCCTGCTATTCATATGCTTAATGACAAACCATTCACCACCCTCAATATCAATACTTAATAAATCAATACTACCATCATCAATCTCATCAAAAGTAACGGCATCAACGGAAAAAACATCTTCTTCATTAAACCTGTACTCATCATTTATTATTGCAGGAGAAGACTCCAATACTTTTAAATAGGTTGATGCTTTTCGCTGTATCAGTTCAACGCGACCCGACTGATCATAGACCGCCACAGGGTATATTTTTACATTATCCAATTCAGAAAAAGATTTTTTTATCCCATCAATTGAACTGGGGTCAGGCTCCACAAAAGTAGACCTTATTCCCTCTCTAGCAAATAAAGCAATATTTGAAGTTTCTGGTAAATAAACACCAACCTCAGCAACGTGTTTAAATTCAATTTTCTTTTGCTTAAGCCTGTAATAAAGTATTTCTTCTCTGTTCATCATCTAATATCCCTAGGCATCAAGTACCAGCCTCTATTTCAACATATTTTGTATAGCCGCGCCAATATAATCTAAAAGCGAAAAATGGGCGCATACTTAATAATTTATTTATAACACATCAAGCATCAATTAGTTAACTTTAAAGCTCTCTGGTTTTTTATAACTTCATACCTTTTGCTAAGTAAATTAATAATGAATCTTCCCCATTTATTCTATCCTGCACCTAGGCTACTTGCTGACTGCAAACTGAAGGTTTGACCCTGTGGTTTTCTTGAATAAAGGTGCTTTTACTCAACCTAAATATTATTAAACAATTAGTTAGCTTGGTCTGCTCCTATGATATTCCACTTACTTAAACTCCACTGCAACGCCCGAATCAAGATTACTCACATGTACCTCATGCACTTCGGGTAAGCGATTAGAAATATATGCACAAGATGCTGCTATTA
>CAZNGU010000441.1:0-2772 GCA_964572325.1 uncultured Methylomarinum sp. | reverse complement strand
ATGACATTGCCAGCCACCAAAAAACGCGGACTCATCCATTATGGGGCAATGTTATCGTTTTACCCTCTAGACCTACTAATTAACCTGTTTATGTGCCACGGCGAGATGTCTTTTATCGCACGAAAAATCTCTTAATATAACCGCCTCCGGCCAGCACTTTAGATATGCTTGCCAGCCGCACACATAATTCTTAAGCATGGCCGAATTAAGAATCTCGTATAAAATAAATATTTATTATGCTATTTAACTCTGTAGAATTTGCGCTCTTTCTCACAATCGTATTTTCTATATATTGGTTTGTTGTATATAAAAACCTGAAAGTACAAAATGCTTTTATATTAGCAGCCAGTTATTTCTTCTATGGCTGGTGGGACTGGCGCTTTCTATCCCTTATTATCTTTAGTTCTTTAGTAGACTACCTTATTGGCATAGGATTAGGCAATACAAACGATAAAACCAAAAGAAAACGCCTACTAATGGTCAGCATATCTGTAAATCTTGGCATACTAGGCGGCTTCAAATATTTCAACTTTTTTACAGAAAACTTTGCGCAAGCCTTCACATTCATAGGCCAACCCATTGCTGACCCAGCGCTATTAAATATCATACTACCTGTCGGCATCAGTTTTTACACTTTCCAGTCGCTAAGTTATTCCATTGACATCTACAAACGAAAACTTGAACCCACACGAGACATTGTCGCATTTTTTGCATTTGTGAGCTTTTTCCCGCAACTAGTTGCCGGCCCAATAGAAAGGGCAACAAATCTTCTTCCTCAATTTTACAAAAAACGATTTTTTGAATATGACAAAGCCGTAGATGGGATGCGTCAAATCATGTGGGGATTATTCAAAAAAATTGTAATAGCTGACAATTGCGCCATCTATGTAAACGAAATCTTTGGCGCACACACAGAGCAAAGTGGCAGCACATTATTTCTCGGTGGCGTATTATTTGCCTTTCAAATATATGCCGACTTCTCAGGCTATTCAGATATAGCAATTGGCACAGCGCGATTATTTGGCTTTAATTTAATGAAAAACTTTGCCTTTCCCTATTTCTCTCGTGACATCGCAGAATTCTGGAGAAGGTGGCATATCTCTCTAACAACATGGTTTAGAGACTATGTATATATTCCACTAGGCGGCAGCAGCGGAAGCACACTTAATAAAATTAGAAATATTTTTATTGTTTTTATAGTCAGTGGGTTCTGGCATGGAGCAAACTGGACGTTTATTATCTGGGGTCTATTGAACGCCGCGTGCTTCTTACCATTGATGCTGCTCAATAAAAACAGAACCAATCTTAACACTGTCGCCCAGGGCCGTCTCATACCTAGCTTTATCGAAACCGCACAAATGGCCAGCACTTTTTTTATTACTGTAATCGCATGGGTATTCTTTAGATCCGAAAACGTAACGTATGCATTCGAATACTTAAACGGCATGTTTTCCAAATCTTTTTTCTCAATACCAGAAACTCTACCCAGTAACCTTCTTATAATTATTGCATTATTTGTAGGGGCCGAATGGTTGCAGCGTGAAAAACAGCATGCTTTACAAATTAACACCAAACGTATCCCCGTCGTTGCTCGGTGGTCAATCTATTATTCAATCATCTTGTTAGTAATTGGATTTGGCGGTGAACAACAAGAATTTATTTATTTCGATTTTTAACCGTGAATACTTTTATATACAGAACCACTATATTTTTCACTTTAGGCTTTTTTATTGTAACCGCCTATCATTACGCCATTTATCGCTTAATTTTGTGCGACGAAAACTATTATAGAATTAACAATGATACCTTTACAGTGATTCTCGGTGACTCGCATACCGAAACATCAATTAATGATACACAACTAAGTAGCATTCAAAACTATTCCTACAAAGGTGAGAGCATATTTTTAAACTACTATAAACTAAAGCAGCTTTTAGCGATAAACCCACAGATAAAAAATGTCATATTATCGTTTTCCTATCACAGCCTCAATAAGTTTCAGGACGAGAAACTTCAACTACTCCTGTATGATTATTACTGGCTGCTGGATGCCGAAGGCCTCCAGTCTGCAAGATTATCACTTGACAACCTTAATATTGTATTAAAAGACATGAACGGTCGATTGTACCAGTGGCTTATATCCAACATAAAGCAAAAAAGCTATCATTTGTTTACCGGCGGGTATAGAAAACTTGACGTAAATAATCTTAGCGATAAAAGCTCGCGCAAACGCATACTTAAACACTACTTTAAGAACGACGAAGAATCGACTCAGGAATATTCTGCTTTACAAACAAAATATTTAAATAAAATTATACAGTTATGCGTCGACAAGGGCATTAAACTAATTTTAATCAATACGCCGTTACATCAATCTTATTACTCTTCTATTCCATTACAGTTCAAAACGAAATACTACTCTCGCATAGAACATCTTAAAAACGACCACCCGAATTTTATCACGCATTATGACTTTAAAAACACTATCACCGCTGACAAATACTTTCATGATGGCGACCACCTAAACGGCGAAGGCGGAAAGATTTTTTTAGAAACACTGAATAAAAAGTTATTTCCTCAAATTAAATAAAATTATACCTGGAAGAATCATTACTAATTGCAACGCGTGAAAAACTAGGCCAGCGGCTGTACAGGTAGCAATCGATAGTCCAAGCGGGCCAAAAAACGCATAAAGCGCGGACTCCCGAACACCTAAACCACCAATAGAAATCGGCACTAGCATTAAAATAAAAACGATAGGGGTAAATACAA
>CAZNGU010000440.1:0-2780 GCA_964572325.1 uncultured Methylomarinum sp. | reverse complement strand
CTTGAATTTCGTAAAAGGGGTCGGGTTAACTTTATTTTATTTAAACCTATTATAAGGAACAGTTTTATTAAAAACCCATTCAACTTTTGGAAATACTTGGCTCAATAAAAAGCTCTGAAATTTTTTTTTCAAAAATAAAATTCATGTTTGCAATAACTCAAAATTTATTGAAAAATACGTTGAATACATAAGCTGAATTTTTTTTCATTGAATTATAAATAATGCTCTTGTGCAGCACTAGAACTTGTCTGAGAATAGAAACCATAAGGAGGGAAGGCCATTATAAGCCAGGATTTTTGATCATTTGAGGCGACTGATTCTAATATTTAAGAAAAAATGACCCAAATGGGTTTTCCATAGTAGGTTTCCTATTTTCGGGTAGGCTCTTAGCTTTCTAAAGATAAGTATTGTAAAAACAACATATCACAAAAATAACAGGGAATTATGGCATAATAAGCGGTTAGTTTTTGTTGTGTTACTCATTAAACCCCATGTCGAAAAGAAAAATTCTTGTTACCAGTGCCTTACCTTATGCCAATGGCCCCATTCATTTAGGCCATCTAGTTGAATATATTCAAACAGATATCTGGGTTCGTTTTCAAAAACAAAGAAATAACAGCTGTTATTACGTCTGTGCTGATGATACTCATGGCACTCCGATTATGCTACGCGCTGATGGCGAAGGCATTAGCCCTGAACAACTTATCGCTCAGGTAGAGCAGGAACACCGTGCTGATTTTGATGATTTTGGGGTACAGTTTGATAATTATCACAGCACCCATTCTGCAGAAAACAAAAAATTATCTGAATTAATCTACAGCCGCTTACGCGATGCCGGACATATTAACCAACGCATTATCACCCAGGCTTTTGATCCGGTTAAAAATATGTTTTTACCCGATCGCTTTATTAAAGGCGAATGCCCCAAATGTAATGCCAAAGATCAATATGGCGATAATTGCGAAGCCTGTGGTGCAACCTATTCCCCGATTGAATTAAAAAATGCAGTATCGGTTATTTCTGGTGAAAAACCAATAGAGAAAGACTCTGAGCATTACTTTTTTAATCTGGCTGATTTTTCCGAGCTATTAAAAAACTGGACAACAGAAGAGGGGCATCTACAAGTTGAAGTCAGAAACAAAATGGCGGAATGGCTGGAAAACGGCCTGCAACAATGGGATATTTCTCGCGACGCACCTTATTTTGGCTTTGAAATTCCTGATGCACCGGGTAAATATTTTTATGTCTGGATGGATGCGCCTGTTGGCTATATGGCCAGTTTTAAAAACTTTTGCGACAAACAAAATCTGGATTTTGATGAATTTTGGGGACAAAACAGTGACGCCGAGCTTTATCATTTTATAGGTAAAGACATTATCTATTTTCATGCCTTATTTTGGCCCGCCATGTTAAATGGTGCGGGTTTTAGAACACCTAGTGCTGTTTTTGCCCATGGCTTTTTAACCGTAAATGGCGAAAAAATGTCTAAATCACGCGGCACGTTTATTAAAGCGCGCACTTATTTAGAGCACCTAAACCCTGAATATCTACGTTATTATTTTGCTGCTAAATTAAGCAATGGTATTGATGACCTGGATCTTAATTTTGACGACTTCAGCCAACGGGTGAATTCTGACCTGGTAGGAAAAGTTGTTAATATTGCCAGCCGTTGCAGTGGTTTTATTAAAAAACGATTTGCCGGGAAATTATCGGCATCTTGCTCAGAGCCCGAATTATTTCAACACTTTATTGATGCTAATAACAGCATAGCAACATTGTATGAAAACCGTGAGTTTGGTAAAGCCATGCGAGAAATCATGGCACTGGCTGACAAAGCTAATCAATATATTGATGAGAAAAAGCCCTGGCTTATCGCTAAAGAAGAAGATAAAGAGGCTGAATTACATGATATTTGCTCCATGGGTATTAATTTATTTCGGTTATTAATTGCTTATTTAAAACCTGTTATTCCCGCTTTGGCAAAAAATGCGGAAGATTTCTTGAATATTGAGTCACAAAGCTGGCCGGCACAGACCGAGCCTTTATTAGATCATGCCATCAAGCCATTCAAAGCATTAATGACGCGTGTTGAAGCAGATAAAATTGCTGCTGTTCTTGAAGCGTCCAAGGAAGACCTAGAAATTACAGCCGCCCCAAAAACCAAACAACACGAATCAATTGCCGACACAATAGAATTTGTCGATTTTGCTAAAATTGATTTGCGTATTGCTAAAATTATTAAAGCCGAGGCAGTAGAAGGGGCTGATAAATTATTGCAGTTAACGGTTGATATAGGTGATGAAACACGTCATATTCTTGCCGGAATAAAATCCGCCTATGCTCCTGAAGACTTAGAAGGCAAATTAACGATAGTGGTCGCTAATTTAAAACCCAGAAAAATGCGCTTTGGTCTGTCCCAAGGCATGGTGTTAGCTGCTGGCCCTGGCGGCAAGGATTTGTGGCTGTTAAGCCCGGATCAGGGTGCGCAAGCAGGCATGCGTATTAAATGATAGGTATAAGGTAAAAAATGTTTTGTTATCACTGTCAAGAAGCTAAAAAAAACATCGTCTGTGATGTCACTGGAATCTGCGGTAAAAAAGAAGATGTTTCCAGCCTGCAAGACCTGTTGATGTTCAGCATCAAAGGTCTGGCTTTTTTTGCTCATAAATCATTGGAATTCGGTATTGTTGAAAGAAAAACGGATCAATTTACCGCCAAAGCCTTATTTTCAATGGTCACCAATGTTAATTTTGATCAGACTGCCTTTGTTGAACTAATAG
>CAZNGU010000439.1:0-2806 GCA_964572325.1 uncultured Methylomarinum sp. | reverse complement strand
CACTATAAAAAGAACGTACAATCTTTTTTGCACTCTTCTCTTTGACCAATGACATTCGATACGCAAAATACAGATTAGGCAAAAAAGCTATCAAACCTCCAATAATTGAAGATACAGCCAGCGACACTGCCCCTAACACTGAAAACCCCAAGGATACAACAACTATAACCAGAGCTTGCATAAGCAGAATTTTACTAACAGTAGAATAGTCGGATTTTTCTGCCATCACCCAATCCATATCAAATAGCTGTGGGATTATAGCTTTCAGCCGCCATTTAATCAAGCGAAAAACCTTTAGCTCAAATAGAATATTCCTAATCCCAATGGGTTTTTTATATGCTCTTGGTTACTATTATAAAATTATTTGTACCTGCCTTTTTACCCTTTTTTTAAGGACTGCTCATCATGATGCTTGTTATTATGTCAAGAAATTGCTAAACTCTAGGTGGGAGTCTATCCCGATGTGAAAGCTAAGGGCGCACTTTACCAAACTATGTTTGGGTGCGGTCTTATCAGACGGATAAAGCCGCTTATGGCGGCTATGAGAATGTAACGCCATTTCTCACACTCTTTTACTTAAAGAACCATTAACGCCAAAGCGTTATTAGTTCTTGAGTTCCGCTAAAGCGGAAACGCAATTTCAACCCTTGAGGTTTGAAATCACGAAAAAAAATAAGACAAAAAAGAAATAAACATGCGAACCTACGAAATACATGCAAGCGCAAAACAGGTACAAAGAACTACAGGCCGTAGTTCTATTGCTGCTTCTGCCTATCGAACGGCAAGCTTGATTTATGATAATCGCACAGGACTAACGCACGATTATAGAAACAAGCAAGGCATGGAACACAGCGAAATATTAAGCCCAGATAATGCGCCAGCATGGGCGCAAGATCGGGCTAAACTTTGGAACGCTGTTGAAGAAAAAGAAAACAGAATAAATTCAATGACAGCGCGGGAATGGGTTATAGCATTTCCTGCGGAATTTAATATTTTCCAGCGGCGAGAAGCGGGTGCAGCTATCGCGCAAGAACGGGTAGACAGGCTTAACACATCGGTAGAAATTTCTTATCACAAGCCCGATAAAATCATAGATAAAGACACAGGCGAGATAAGCGATAACCAGAACCACCACGCACATATCATGTTTCCAACGCGTAGCCTTGATGTGAGTGAAAAAGACGGATGGAGTAAAAATAAATATCGGCATTACTCGCACGATAAAATAGAAATTAACGGCAAAAAAATAAAAAGTTCAGAGCATGAAATCAATGAAATGCGAAGCTTTGCAGCGGAAGTAATGAATAAAATTGCACAGCGTGACGGCCTAGCGGTTAAAACCGAGCATTTAAGCTTTGAAGAGCGAGGAATTGATAAAGAACCTACGCAGCATTTAGGGTATGTTGCCAATGACATGAAGAAAAACGGCAAGGAATCGATACGTGAAAATATTAACCTGAAAATCAAAGCCAGTAATGATAATCGAGAAGAATTAAAGAAACAAAAAAAGATAATCCTACTAGATCATGAGCGCAAAAAACGAACTTTAAATAAACAAATAAAAGAGCGGGATGCGGCAGAATTACAACAAGAAAAATCAATAAAAGAAGAAGCTAAAAACAAAGCAAGAGCAGCAGAAAAAACCAGAGTAGAGCAGTTCAATAAACAACACCAAGAAGAAAAACAAGCACAGGCTTTAAAGAAAAATAAAATAGCCAGCTATGAAAAATATCTAGCGGGAAAAATCATCGAGAGCCGTAAAAAATGGAACATTGACGAACTTACTCAAGAGCGAGACAAAGCCAAAGCATTATTAGATAAAAATAGTGGTTTTATAGCGCGGCTAACAGGCAGAAAGCGAGCAGCAGCGGCCAAGTTAGACGCACAAGAAAAAAATCTTGCTGAACGCATGGGACGCTTTGAAACCGATATTGTTCACTACAACAAGAACAGGCCGCAATGGGTCATTGACAGAGAGCTAAAAAAGCAAGGCATAGAGCCTAAAAAAGCTGAAACCACAGCACAAAAAACCGTGATTGACCCACAGGAAAAAGCCAAGCAGAACAAACAAGATAATTTAGCAAAAGCGCAAGAACAATTAAAACAAAAAGCCAGCCAAAATCAGAAATTAGCCGAAGGATTTAATCAATTAACGCCCACGCAAAAGCAGGTTGTTACCGCCAGCCCCGAGCAGATTAATAAAAACATCAAAGCGCAGCAGGGGCAAAATATTTCCACCGCGTCATTTATGGACGGACTAAATAAGGAGCAAAAAGCCAAGATTGAAGCCTATAAACAATCAAACCCAGAACAAGACAACGAAAAACAAGGCCATAAAAAAGGGCAAAGTCCCGATTTAGAGTGATAATAATTAAGGGGCTTTGCCCCTCACTCCCACAAGGGTAAAGGCTTGCGCCCGTATTTAAAAACTTTTCCCTTTGGCGTTGCCAATTCCTCGCGCAAAACAAAACTTTTGAAATCTGCCCTTGCACTCGCACTCCCCATACTTCGCCAGTAAGGCAAGGTTGCATATGCAACCCCTAATCAGTAACAGAAAATTAAGGTTATAGGATTAAAATTTTAAGAAGGAGTTTAGGAAATGGCACAGACAACGGATATTTACCAAAAAATCACGGATAAGATGATTGCAAAGCTTGAGGAAGGCGTTAGACCTTGGTTTAAGCCGTGGAGTGCAGAACATGCAGCGGGACGCATTAGCAGACCGTTAAAACATGATTTTGAGCCGTATAATGGTATCAATATTCTTAATCTTTGGATGGAAGCCGAAGAAAGGGGGTTTTCTGCC
>CAZNGU010000438.1:0-2806 GCA_964572325.1 uncultured Methylomarinum sp. | reverse complement strand
AATGGTGACGCCCAGAATTTTATCTTTACCTGGTTGTGTTAATACTTTTACCAAGCCATGATCTTCACCATCGGCAATGGCTCGATCCAAGTCATCAATACCATAAGTTACCACTTCGTAAGGAATATTTTGTTGCTTTGCTTCCTGTTCATTTAAACCCACCCTGGCTACTTCCGGGTCGGTAAAAGTGGACCAGGGAATCACAGAATAATCTGTCTTAAATTTCTTGAACTGACCAAACAAGGCATTTACAGCTGCATACCAGGCTTGATGCGCTGCAACATGAGTAAATTGATACGGGCCAGAAACATCACCACAAGCATAGATATTTGGATAATTGGTTTCTTGAAAAGCATTGATTGCAATCATTTTTCGAGGAGATAGTGTAATTCCCATCTCTTCAACGCCATAACCCTGCACATTAGCAACACGCCCAATAGCCAGCAACATTTGATCAAACGGAATTTTTACAGATTGCCCCTGATAATCGGCAAGCAATATTTTTTCACCATTTTCAATCATAAATTCTTTGGCTGTATGGCCTACTCTTAAATCTATACCTTCCTGTTTAAATCGCTGCATTACTTGTTCTGACACTTCAGGGTCTTCTCGCGTCATAATACGAGAATGCTTTTGAATTTGTATAACTTGACTACCCAAGCGAGCAAAGCTTTGAGCTAATTCACACCCAATAGGCCCTCCACCTAAAACCAACAAGCGTTTAGGCAATTTCCTCAAGTTCCAGATGGTATCAGATGTTAGCGGATTAACTTTATCCAACCCAGGGATAGCAGGCACAAATGGACGTGCGCCTGCAGCAATAACAATCGAACGAGTCGTTAAAGTTTTAACGCCTTCTGCCGTTTTAACTTCAACCTCCCAAGGTGAAATAATTTTGGCAGAGCCTTGCACAATATCAACACCTAATTCAGTATACCGCTCAATAGAATCATGCGGCTCTACTGTTTTTATCACAGCTTGCACACGATTCATAACATCAGCAAAATCAAACTCTGCACTGGCCTGTTTAATACCAAATTCTTCATGACGATCTAGATGCGACAGCCATTTAGCCGAACGAATCAACGCTTTTGAGGGCACGCAGCCTGTGTTTAAACAGTCACCACCCATTTTATGTTTTTCAACTAGCGTAACTTTAGCTTTTACCGCAGCTGCAATATAGGAAGTTACTAAACCACCGGAACCCGCGCCAATCACAACAAGATTATTATCAAACGATTTTGGTTTTTTATACTTTTTATACACTTTTCTCGCCTGTATTGAAGAAACAATTTTTTTAGCTGCCAGTGGAAACAGCCCTAATAATACAAAGGAGCCTAATAGTGCCGGAGAAAGAATACCTACAAGTGAATCGATTTTAGCCAATTGAGTTCCTGCATTCACATAAACAATAGTCCCGGCAAACATCCCCACCTGACTGACCCAGTAGAATGTTCTGATGCTCAATGTCGTTAAGCCCATCGTCAGATTAATCATAAAAAATGGGAATACGGGGACTAGTCGTAATGTAAATAAATAGAATGCTCCGTCACGTTCAATACCTTCATCAATCGCTTTCATCCTTGAAGAAAAGCGGGATTTTACCGACTCTCTAAATAAAAAACGTGCCGCTAAAAAAGCCAGTGTTGCCCCTATGGTTGAAGCAAATGAAACGATTACAGTTCCCCAAAGCAATCCAAAAACCGCACCACCCGCCAGGGTTAATATGGTTGCACCGGGTAATGACAAGCCTGTTACTGCAATATAAACCAAGCCGAAGATAATAACCGTCAATTGAGGATTAGCACTACGGTAGGACTCAATAATACCCTGTTTGGCTTTTAATGCGTCTAAGGTAAGATACTGTTGTAAATCGAATATAAAAAAGACAGCAATCAAAATCACAATAAGCACTAACACAATGCCTTTTGATGCTTTCATAAAAGACTCCCTACTTGCACTATCAACGGGTTTGAAAAATAATGAAGTTTATTTAAGCCGATCCATTTTAAATAGTTAAACATAATATTATTATAGAAAAAGTGATAATGCCTGTTTGTCGGTTGACTTGGCTATTACTTACAATACTGATAGAAAAAAACCATTAGAAGTGTTTATTAGCGTTGATTTCCCCCACCTTCAGCATTCAATTATACTCTTTGCCTTTAAGAACCCCCATTTTTAGTGAGTAGATTATAGTGGTGAGCCAGGCGTAAAGCAGCAGAAATAGCAATCTCTTTCAATGCTTTACAACACCGCTCATCGCGATAATATGTGTACTAAAAGGGGATTCTTGATCGTAAAGAGTATATTGCAAGTGCTACATTAATATTGTATTAACGTATATAAAAAGCCAATAAATAGTCATCTGCTTGTCTACAGGAAAGTAGGAAAGGTGCTTGAACAGGAGCGGAAGCTTCTTTGTTTTACTCGTTTATTTTAGCTTGTGCTAGTTCAGCACTCGTGCGTCTAGCTGCTAACCACTTCTCAACTTCCTGTATCTACCAAATATAACAATGATGACGTACTAGCGATTAGAGACAATCAAGTCGAAAATGGAGGTTCTTTCGATATCAACAGACACTCGGGCACAAAAGATTGTGAACTTGACAGTAAACCGGAAGGCAACAATTATAGTAACTACTTAAAGTATTTGGCGTTAGATATAATCCAGCCCGTATTGCAAATATATATTAGATATTGTGACAGATTGCTTGACATTAAGTGCTAACAAGACTGAGGAATAGATACTTAAGGAACGAGAATTTAATAATATACGAAAGTTTGACGCAGGATTTTGGTTTCA
>CAZNGU010000437.1:0-2806 GCA_964572325.1 uncultured Methylomarinum sp. | reverse complement strand
CAGGTAATATTGATTTTAATGGAGATATCAATATTCATGATTTTAAATTTACCGGTTTTGGTTCGGTTAAAGTCACTGTTGTAGATAGTAATGGCGACCCTGTACCTTTTATTGATCTTACCCTGGAGAGCTTTGGCGGTGATCTGGGCAATGGTTTTTTTGCCATGCCAGATTTTAAATTTGGTTTAACAGATGCTAATGGCATGTTCACTTTTGAAGGTGTGCCTCAGGGTGCCTGTGAATTGGTTGGACGCGATTTTAGTAACGATTTTGGCATAGAAGTTGTAAGAGTTGGCTCTGATGAAGGTTGTTTTGTCAATCAACTGGATGGTTTACTTGATTTGGGCGGGGTTCAACTACAATCTCCTCTTGGCGATGTGGAGTCTGTGGTTATTACACAGGAAGTAGTTAATGGCGCAGACAGTCAAAAATTCACCATTAACTATGGTAGGCCTTTACCTATTGATTCTTTATTTAATGTTTTTGTAGAAGTGGATTTTGATGTAGATCAAAACCAAGCTACTGGAGAACCTTCCTTTATAGATCAATTCTCACCCGGTGGGACTGATTTAGGTGTTGAAGCTCACCTGTTTTGTTCGGTAGAAGGCTGTGATATCACTGATTCTACTGGTGCAGTCCAGATTAATTTTGATCCGCCTGCCGGGATTCCCGATGCGAATGGTGATATTACCGCCATCGAATTTTCTATTCCGGTAGCTGCTATCACAAATGCACTGGGTGCCGGGCCATACAATATTGCAATATTTCATGAGTTTTTTCCTGGTTTCTCTGGGGAGACAGGTTTCGGGGGTTCCCCCACATTTGATCTAATTCCAAATGGAGGAAATGTGTTGTTTGACCCTAATGGATTAATTCAAGTATTTAATGATCCTCTAGGCGATATTTTCTCGGAATTTTTTGGTACTGGTGTATAATAGATGACTCCATTAAGGAGATACATTAAGGTTGCTCTAGTTCCCACGGAAACTGTGGGAACTAGAAATTAATCTCTCAAAAATAGTTGCTAGACTAAAATTATTTACAAATTCTATGAAACTCTTGTACTATTGCGTAGTCAGTTATAGCAATATTTTAATTTAAGGAATCATACTATGAGATTACAATCTGTTGCTTCTCATTCAGAAGCCAGCATTTTATCGACCAATAAAATGCTAAGAAACACCTATACTTTATTATCCATGACATTGCTTTTTAGTGCGGCAATGGCCGGCTTGGCGATGTATTTAAATTTACCGCATCCTGGCATGATTATTACTATGGTGGGTTATTTTGGTTTGCTTTTTTTGACCAGTAAATTTAGTAATAGTGCTTTGGGTCTGCTTTTTGTATTTGCTTTAACCGGTTTTATGGGGCTTACCTTAGGGCCTATTATTAATATGTATTTGCATGCTTTTAGCAATGGCCATGAACTGGTTGTGACTGCTTTAGGCGGTACCGGTGTTATATTTCTTGGTTTATCCGCTTATGCCTTAACTACACGTAAAGACTTTAGTTTTCTGGGTGGCTTTTTAATGGTAGGTATTCTGGTTGCCTTTTTAGCCGGTATTGGTGCTATGGTATTCGCTATTCCTGCATTATCATTAGCTGTTTCTGCCATGTTTATTTTATTGATGTCTGGCATGATTCTGTATCAGACCAGTGCTATCATTAATGGTGGTGAAACGAACTATATAATGGCGACTGTTTCTTTATATATTTCAATCTATAACTTGTTTTTAAGCCTTTTACAGTTATTAGCTGCCTTTAGTGGTGAGCGCTAATTCTTTAAAGCTAAAAAACCCAATAGCCTTGGCTATTGGGTTTTTTATTGTCTTTATTTTAGTCAGTGCCTGTGAATCAGAAAAAACACCGGCGCAAGTGACTAAAATATTTTGGCAGGCGATGGCTGAAAATAACCTAAGTCTGGCTAAAAAATATTGTATTGCTCCTTCGGGTATCTTTCTGGATAATCAAATTACACCCTTCAAGCAAGTGAAATTTGAGTATGGAAAAATTATAATAAACGATCAACAGGCAACAGTGGAGACTTTGTTATCTCCTTCTCTCAACAAAAAATCAAAGTTCACCACCTTTCTTATTAAAGCAGAAAACCACTGGAAAGTGGATTGCCATCAATCTATAAAAAAATTATTTGCCCAGCCTTTTGACGGCTTTTTTAAACAGTTAAACTCTTTGGGGGAAAGTGTTCAAAAGCAATTACAAGAGCAAATACCCTTATTGGAAAAGGGAATTGAATCGTTTGGAAAAGAGTTTAAGCAGCAGATTGATCAATTTGGTGAGGAGCTGAAAAAAACATTGCCGGAAAAACAAACAAATCCTTATCAGGATACTATTTGAAGCATTGTGATTTGCCTATTTCTTATTTCCATGTAAGCGTATCAGTAAGGCCGCTTCTTCTCTATTTATACCACATTGTTTTATTAACTCTTCTGCATTAGCACCATTATGAATCTTTTGTATGGCGCTATGATAGGAGGAATCGGATTGGGATTGATGTTCATTTTTTTCAAAATCGATCACTTTTTCTACTACATCCATGAGCTGTTCATTACTATTGGCCAGTCGCGTATCAACTGAGACAGCGGCTGAGCATAATCCGGCCACATCAAGCTTTAGCGTTTCAACAGTTTCTCTAAGGCTTTGTAGTTCTAGCCTTAACTTTTTATGTACTTGAATTAGCCAAAAAAATAAGCCAATAATAAGCAGTATTACAACAGATAAAAAAATATAATGAGTCATTAAACTATTTCATCAATATGCTGATCTGTTTTTTCATCGGTTTGTT
>CAZNGU010000436.1:0-2814 GCA_964572325.1 uncultured Methylomarinum sp. | reverse complement strand
CCATTTCTTTGCAGGAAATACACCAGTCTGCATAAAAATCCAGCATCACCCATTGGTGATTGGTACTGGCTTGTTCAAGTATTTGATCTAATTCAGCGTTAGAGGCTATTCTACGAAAATCCAGACCGTGTTTTTGTTCAACACCTGTGCCTTTACCCAAGCCTTTTAAGGGTTGTAATGGGTTACTATTACCCATACTTAAACCAAACAGTAATAAAATCCCGTATACAAGAAAGATAATGCCTAAACCTTTCCATAATTTTTGCCAGCCATTATGGTTATCAGATAAAGGCTCAAGTGCGCGCAAATAGATAGCTGGGATAATCATTAAAGCGGCCGTTAATAGCATGATAACGGGGGCGGGTAAAATTCTGTCTAACATCCACAGGGCAACAGCTAGCATAAGGACGCCAAAAATGGCTTTGGTAGAATTTAACCAGTGACCTGCTTTGGGTAATAATTTGCCTGCTGATGTCCCCAGCATCAGTAAAGGAACACCCATACCAAATCCCATAACAAATAATGCGCTAGCACCTAAAATAACATCGCCCGTCTGACCAATATAAATCAGTGCACCGGCTAAAGGTGCCGCAACACAAGGCCCAATAATCAATGCCGAGAGTGCACCCATAATGGCGGCACCCCAATAGGAACCATCGCGATGTTTGTCACTGTTATCATGCAAGCGGGCTTGAAAAGATTTAGGTAGTTCCAGATTGTAAAAGCCAAACATGGATAAGGACAGCAGAATAAAGATGCTACTGAAAAGGGCAATAACCCAGGGTTCCTGAAATGCGATTTGTAAATTACTGCCAAACAAAGCAGCGAGAACACCAAACACGGTATAAGTTAATGCCGAGGCTGTGACATAACTCAGGGAAAGTAAAAAAGCCTTACGGGTAGTGATTGACTCGCCTTGACCCACTATGATTCCCGATAAAATAGGGATCATGGGGAAAATACAGGGTGTAAAAGCCAGTAATAGTCCAAAACCGAAGAAACTGAGCAGGGTTAAGCCGAAAGAGTCGCTTTTTAAAGCCTGAAAAATTTGATCTTGTTCAGATAATACTGAGTTATCTGGCGGTGTTGGGTTGTTTTGGCTAGTAAGTTGGGAAGCAACAGGGATTTGTAATATGACTGATTTTTCCATAGGAGGGTAGCATACCCCTCTGTCTGCACAGCCTTGATATTTAGCTAATAAAGTGACGGTTTCTGCTGCTTTTGTATTTCGCAATAACGGAACATCAAAACTCAGTTCATTATAAAAAATTTGTACCTCACCAAATGCTTCATCGTGGTAGGGCTGGCCTTGAGGGATGTTAAACTTAGCTAATTGAACTGTTTTTGCATTGTTAAGTAGTAGTTTAACTTTATCTTTATATAAGTAATAACCCTCAGCAATAACCCATTCAAGATGAAGGGTATGTGCATCTTTAACGGTAGCAAAAAACTGGAAAGCCTGTTCCGCCGGAAGCAGTTCATCTTGAAAAAGATTGAGATTTAAGCCTTTAAAGCCACTGAATAGCTGCTTAATTGGGCTGGTTTTAGATAGATTGACTGTCGGGGTAAGCTTTGTTTTGGGTAAAGCAATAGAGAATATTTTTTTCTGCGGAGGATAGCAAATACCCATGTCTGCACAACCTTGATAGACCACCTGGATATCTATGGAAGTTACAGCCTGTGGATTAATAACAGCTGCTAATACTTTTAATTGCCCTCGATAAATTACAACATCTCCAAAAAAATCATCATGTTTGGTTTTGCCTGCGGGCATATCCAGTGCACCCAGTTGTATTTTTTCTGATTGCGAACTGATACTTGTTTTGTTTCGGTATAAATAATAACCCTCGGCAATATCCCAGCTCACTTCAAGTTGATTGGCAGAAACAGCTTTAGCCGAAATCTTGAATGCCTGTTCAGGTGCTAATAAGTCTTCAGTACCGAGAGCTTGAATGTGTTGCGAAAAAAAAATAAAAAAACTAAGAAAGATTATTTTGTAGAAAGGCATGTATCTATCCAATGCAGGTATTCAGGAAGGCCGTGCTCAATAGGGACAGCGATAATTTCGGGAAGTTCATAGGGGTGAATCTGTTTGATTTTGGTTTCTATGGCCTGATATTGATCCACCTGGGTTTTAATAATGAGCAAATGTTCCTGTGCAGATTCAATTTTGCCTTGCCATTGATAGACAGAGGTAATACCGGGGACAATATTAACGCAAGCGGCTAAATGATGTTCTATCATTTGCCCGGCAATATATGCTGCTGCTTTTTGATCTGGGCAAGTACAAAGAATTATTTGATACATTAGCTGGTTAAATTGATTTAAAATACGTATTATCCTAGAAATTAAACCAGCAAGATAGCCAGAGGTTCAAATGAAAGCAGTTCAACTTATTTTTCTGTTTTTTTTAATTATTCCGTTTGTAGAAATTTATCTACTTATACAGCTTGGAGGTATTGTTGGCGTGATACCTACCGTGTTATTAGTCGTTTTTACCGCAATTTTGGGAGCCTGGTTGCTTAGACGCCAGGGATTTGCTACGTGGCAACGATTTCAAAGAAATTTGGAGCAAGGCCAGGTGCCTGCTTATGAAATGATTGAAGGGCCTATTTTACTTGTGGGTGGAGCCTTATTACTCACCCCCGGTTTTTTTACCGATGCCTTGGGTTTTGCCTGTTTAGTCCCCCAGTTACGCAGAAAATTTGCTCAATACGTGATTGAGAACAAGTTAATAAAAATGCAATCCGGCTCACCTTTTCAACGACCTTCACAGCAACAAGACCAAGGTAATGTGATAGAAGGTGAGTTTAA
>CAZNGU010000435.1:0-2817 GCA_964572325.1 uncultured Methylomarinum sp. | reverse complement strand
TAATAAAGAGTTTTATGGTTTTTTTGCATGTAATGCTTGCAGGATTTAGGTATTACCCTCATTATTTTCAACTTCTGCTTCTTTTTCTTTGTGTTTATTTTTGTTAACAACATAATAAAATGACCCTGCATATGTTGCTATCACTAAACCATTGCACATATTGTGATCCGAACATAAATGTATGTACTCTTTTGCCTTTTTATAAATACAATTGAATGGAATCTTTGGTGTTTTAACTAAAGTTTCGGAGTTCATTTTAGCTAAATGAATACAATAACTAACTGATAGTTATTGTAAATAATTTTTATAGCAATCCAATATTGGATGTTTGACTTTTTATTTATCAAATAAATTCAGCATATTAGAGTATTTGGGATATCATGTCAGTAATTATATAATCAATGACTTGCGGGTTAATTTCAGTCAATTTAAGAAAGTCAATCTATTCAAATTTTGGCTGATATAAACCAAATAGTTTCTTTAATTCAATGGTTTGTTTTAAAAAATGAACTCCGAAACTTCAGTTTTAAGAATAAAAAAACTATTTTTTCCTTTATTTATTAGTTTTTTAATAAGGCGATTATCGTTTTTACGAAGGTTTTCTTTAGGGGTGCAATTTGTAGGTGGGGGTGGGGGAAGTTTATCTATTTCCTCAAATTCATCTTCACTATTACTTATGCTGTAAACAATTCCAATAATGAACATTATTGAAATAAATATTATTGCCTTAGCGACATCATTGGAAAATTTAGGAGATGGTTGAAGATAATCGGTAGAAACAGACATTCTTAAAATATTAAACTTTTGGACTAGCTATATTTTTAGCCGACTCTGCAATAGTAGCCGTTATCATGTAACTGCTTCCACTCACTAACCCACAAACAACTGCTGACAAGCCTGGGTTTTTTGTTATTTCATCAACTACAATGCCCGCTGCCGCACCTAAAAAAAGAGCGGAAAGAGTTAGTGTTCTTTTAGAGCTTTTATCCAAAGTCATGAAAATATATTTCCTTAATATTAAGAAACCACATATAGAAAATAATCAAAACTTAAGCAATAGTTATTTTTTATAATATCGTAAGGTATAGCATATGTTTGGTGGTTTGTATGTTAATAATGCCTTGACATGCCCTAAATAGCTTCTCTTTTCCATTATGTTGAAATGTAGGTAACACGCAATTTACATACCCTATCTAGCCGCTTTTAAAGCTCTTTTGAATTCTAACCGCGAATATAAAACGGTATCTTTTCGCCGTTTTACCCTTTAGGGCAAGAACAGGGACGGTCTTGTATTGGTGGTATGAAACAAGGATGTTTTAAAATCCTATCAATTAGCCCCATATTCGCCTTTTAAGCACATCCAGTGCTTTTATCACCCCATTGAAGGCAAAATCTTTTTAAACCCCTCCATAGGCTCTTATTTGGACAAGAACGGTTAATGTCACCGTTGTTTAAATATCCTCGGGGTGAATGATTGAAGCTTTAGCGGAAATCAGAGGGGCAGAAAGCCCCTAAATCATGAGTATGAGCAAAGCGGATTCATTGTTTTTTTCTCTTTTAGGTGATTTTAGCTTTTCGAGTTATCCACTTTTCCACAGCTAAGGCTTTGTTCTAGTGTTATAAATACTGTTAATAGTTTCTAGTGTTACGATTTAGGGGGGTAAGTGCAAAGCCTTATACAGCAAGCCTTGCAGAATATTGATAATTAAAAACTGCACCTAAAACCACGATACTATATTTTGATTATTAACTATCGTGGTTTTAGGTGCAGAGCATGGCTAAACTTCTCCGAAAAAAACATCCTCAATCAGATATGTTTATCTGTGACATTCTCGACGCTACGCCCAAAGATGATATAGCCAGCATGGAACACCCCTTTTTTTCTCTATCAAAAAAACCTGACACACGAGCGCGAAAATATGAGCATAACGGGGAATATATAGAAATAACGCCTAGCATCTTAGGTATTGCTACTATTAAAGACAAAGACATTTTGATTTTTGCAGTAAGTCAGCTCATGGCAAAAATTAACGCCGGAGAGAAACCTAGCCAAACTATCCAGTTTTCAGCCTATGACTTGCTTGTGTCAACAAACAGAGCAACAGACGGAGACGAATACAGACGCTTAAAAACCGCTTTTCAAAGATTGGACGGTACAAGAATCGTGACTTGCATCAAGACGGGCGGTAAAGAAATAACAGAAGGCTTTGGCCTTATTGATTACTGGAAAATTATAAGAAAAACACGAAAAGGGCGTATGGAGGGATTAGAATTAAAGCTATCTGATTGGCTTTATAAGCCTATTTTATCTAACCAAGTATTAAGCCTTTCACCTGATTATTTTAGACTTTCTCGTCCATTAGAGCGGCGCATTTATGAAATATGCCGTAAACATTGCGGCAAACAAGAAAAATGGTCTATTTACCTCCAAAACCTGCACAAAAAAACGGGGGCAACTGCCGCATTAAGAAACTTTCGAATTGATATAAAAAATATCATCGAGAGCGACCATTTACCCGATTATAAAATCTACTTTGATGATAAAAAAGATTTGCTGATTGTCCGGCCTCGCACGGTTACAGCTCCAAAACCTGAAACAAAAAAACTACGGTTAAAGTCTCAAACATACGACACGGCCAGAAAGATTTTAAAACGCAATTTTGATGTTTATGCCGTTGAATCCGAGTGGTTGAGTTTTTGGGAAATGACAGGATGCCCAGAATTAAAAACCCCTGACGGCGCATTTATAAATTTCTGCAATAGTGCTTTTGTTCCTCTATTCGAATAAATCCAAATATTGATACTAAAAATACCAGC
>CAZNGU010000434.1:0-2832 GCA_964572325.1 uncultured Methylomarinum sp. | reverse complement strand
GAAGCCTGATAAATCAATACCCTACACCCTCAGCAAAATCATGGTGAATAGTTACAATTATTTGCGCCATTCATCTATCAAGGATGCGACCAGTCCTGTCCAGCCGGTTTGATGAGAAGCACCTAGACCTTTGCCATTATCACCGTCAAAATATTCATAAAATAAAATCAGGTCTTTCCAGTATGGGTCTTCCTGAAAACGTTTTGAATTGCCATAAACGGCACGTTTACCGTTTTTATCTTTGCTAAAGATATTAATCATAGAATTGGCAAATTCTTCAGCCATATCTTTGATCGGTACTTCATTACCATTGCTAAGTTTGATTTGCAAAGAGCCACCATACGCTTTTTTTAATTTTCTCATGGACTCAATCATTAAAAAACTGGTAGGGAACCAGATAGGACCACGCCAGTTAGAATTACCTCCTTTAAGCTTGCATATTGCCTCTGCAGGTTCATAATCGACCCTGTTTTTACCTAAAATAAAAGGTTGTTCCTGATGAACCTTCGATAAACTACGCATTCCATAATTAGAGCGGAATTCATTTTGATCCCATACTCGACGTAACATTCTTTCTAATTGATCTTGTGATACTACGGTTAATACTTTGATATCATTTCCATCTGGGTCTTTCACTTGAGTAATACTGTGTTGTACAACATCCTGTCTATTTTCAATAAACCAATTAACATTTTCACTGAATTCTTTGAATGGTTTAATCCAGTCTTCTTCAAGACGCTCAATGGCAAACAGGGGAATCAAACCAACCAGGGAACGAACCGTTAGTTTTTGTGAGCTACCATCCGGGTAACGCAGAATGTCGTAGAAAAAACCATCTTCTTCATCCCATAAGTTGTAATCATTTTGTCCCATGCTTTTCATTGCAGAACCAATATAAATATAATGCTGGAAATATTTTGATGCTAAACCTTCATAAACCGGGTTTTCTTTGGCAAGTTCAAGGGCAATACGCATTAAGTTCAGGCAAAACATGCCCATCCAGCCCGTGGCATCAGATTGTTCCAGCACAGCTCCATCGGGTAGTTCTTTTGAACGATCAAATACGGTGATATTATCTAATCCAAGAAAGCCTCCTTCAAAGACATTATTTCCCTCGGCATCTACCTTATTAACCCACCAGGCAAAATTTATTAACAGTTTGTGAAAACATTTTTCCAAAAATGCACGGTCTGCTTTACCGTTATTGCGCACTCGATCCATATTGTATACACGCCATACTGCATAGGCATGAACCGGTGGATTAAGGTCGGAAAATTCCCATTCATAGGCGGGAATCTGTCCATTGGGATGCTGGAATTGTTCGAAAAGCATCAGCCATAGTTGTTCTTTGGCAAATTCCGGGTCAATTAGACAAATAGGTATGGTATGAAAAGCCAAATCCCAGGCTGCAAACCAGGGATATTCCCATTTGTCAGGCATGGATAAAATACGCATGGAATTAAGATGTCGCCAATGTTGATTCCTGATCTTTTTGCGGCTCTGCGGTGGTGGTGCCTTGCCATTGTCACCTTCAAGCCATTTCTCAACATCAAACAGATAACATTGCTTAGTCCACATTAATCCAGCAAAAGCTTGGCGTTGAATATTTTTCTCATCTTCGCTGGCTTTGGCTGGATGGATGGAATCATAAAACTCATCGGCATCAGCCTTGCATTGTTTGACAATGGCTTCAACTTCTGCAAGTGGATCTTTCAGCTTTTCAGCTGTAAAACGCAATTTAATGACTGTTGAACCACCAGCAGGCACGGAACGTTGATAATGAATACAGGATTTAGTGCCAATATTTTCCGGATTAGTGCAGTTTTCTGCATTAACTATTTTGCGATGAAAGGCATCTTTAACATACGTTTGCTCATCACTCGTTGGGCTTCCATAAAGCAGGGTGTTATTACTTTCATTATTGGTAAACAGAGCCACACCATCCATTTCTCCATAGAGTCTATGTGGGCCTAATTTATATTTGGTGGGCAGGTTTTTTAAACCACTGGCATGACTGTCATCAGCAATAATGCAGATGGCTTCATTGTTGTCTTCCAATGCAATTATGGGTTCTTTGCCTCGTTCTTCTTCAAAGCCCCATATATTACGAAACCAAAGCTGGGGAATAATATGAATGTCGGCGTCATCCGAGCCACGATTAAAGATCTCTATTTTGATAGCAATATCTTCGGGGGATTTTTTTGCATATTCAACAAACACGTCAAAATAGCGATTGTCATCAAAAATACCGGTGTCGAGTAATTCGTATTCTTCGCCTTGTCCGTTCCGGTTTTGGTTGGTGTCTATTAAGTCTTGATAGGGGTATTCTGCCTGTGGATATTTATACAGGTATTTCATATAGCTGTGAGTCGGCGTGCTATCCAGGTAGAAATAATATTCTTTAACGTCCTCCCCATGGTTTCCTTCTAACGGGGTTAGGCCGAATGCACGTTCTTTTAGAATAGGGTCGTTGCCATTCCAGAGAGCCAGGCTCCAACAGAGTATCTGGTAACGATCACAAATACCAGCAAGCCCATCTTCTCCCCAGCGATAAGCTTTGCTGCGAGCCATTTGATGTGTTAAATGAGTCCAGGCTTCACCGTCCGGGCTATAATCTTCCCGTACCGTGCCCCATGATCTCTCACTCAGGTATGGCCCCCAATGACGCCAGCCAACTTCATTCTCATCTGCTTCCAATAGACGCTGTTTTTCTTTGTTGGTTTTATTGCTATTTTTTGCCATTCTATTTTCCTCCATTACAGGTATGAAAAACATAAATGAAAAAAACGACATCGCGCCTTTTCATGCAATATTCCCCACCAGACTGTTTAG
>CAZNGU010000433.1:0-2849 GCA_964572325.1 uncultured Methylomarinum sp. | reverse complement strand
TGGAGCCAAAAGACCCGTCAGAATTCGGGTATTATTGAATCCTCGTTCCTAAGGGAGATGAAAAAAATAATCATCCAATCTTGCTCGTCTTTTTATCCGCCTTCAATAGGGTGGCAGCAGTTACGTAGCTTGCTATGCGCCCGTTACCACCCTATTGAAGGCAAACAAAAATCCTACCCAATATCGAACGATTATTTCTTTCCAGCTCCCTAAAAAATGAACACAAATTTAATTAATACTGTTTTCCGTAAGGAAGTTTTAGCTTTATCTGTTTATAAAGTGGCTGAGGCCAAAAATCTTATCAAACTGGATGCTATGGAAAACCCATACAGATGGCCTGAAGATATTAAACAGGATTGGCTTAAATTAATGGCAGATTGCCCCATCAATCGTTATCCCGATTCAGAAGCAAAAGCTTTGCTTGCAACCATTAGACGTGGTAATCAAATTCCTTCCCAAAGTGGTATTTTACTGGGCAATGGCTCTGATGAGATTATCCAGATTTTGTTAATGGCATTACCTGAAAAGTCTTGTGTGTTGGCACCCAGTCCTAGTTTTGTTATGTATCGCCAAGTTGCTTTAAGTCTTGGGCTCAATTATCAAAATACGCCTCTGCTAGCAGATAGTTTTGAGCTGGATTTGTCTGCGATGATTAATACCATTCAACAAAAAAAGCCGGCACTTATTTTTCTTGCCTACCCTAACAACCCAACAGCCAATTTGTTTTCTGAGCAAGCAATTAACACGGTTATTGATGCCGCACCTGGCTTAGTGGTTATTGATGAAGCCTATGCTCCTTTTGCCAATGCCAGCTTTATCAACAAACTGGCAGAGCATAGCAATCTATTGGTTATGCGTACTGTTTCAAAATTGGGTTTGGCAGGTCTTCGATTGGGTTTTATTGCAGGCAATAAAACAATTATTGAACAGCTTAATAAAATTCGGCTACCTTATAATATTAACAGTCTGACTCAGATAACTGCAGATTTTGCGCTTAAGCATCAAGACTTGTTCGAGCAACAGGCGCAACAGATTTGCCGAGACAGGGCATTGGTTTTAGAGCAACTCAATAAATTGCTCAATATAAGGGCTTATCCCAGTTCGGCTAATTTCATCCTTTTTAAAACACCTATGGGGCAGGCCGGTGTGATTTTTGAAGCATTAAAAAGCCAAGGCATATTAATTAAAAATTTGTCTCCGCAGGGTGGTATTTTAACTGACTGCTTACGAGTCACTATTGGCGAAACAGCAGAAAATGAAAAATTTATTCAAGCATTAACAAAAATCACTGAATCTTTAAAATAAATTTATTTCATTTAAAAACCTGTTTGAATAATAGTTGCATTCGTTGCCATGAATCTTTATCTGCATCCGCATTATAAACCAGCGGCATATCAAATTGTTTTCCAGCATTATCGGCATCAGGATTGGTAAAACTATGCTTTACACCTGGATAATTCACAAATTCTAAATCAGCATTAGCATTTTTCATTTCCTGTTTAAGCAAGGCAATTTGTTCGGTAGTTACAAAAGGGTCATCCATTCCATTTAGCACCAGCATTTTAGCTTTGACTTGCCCTGCTTGAGCCTTTGTTTTTGCAGCTAAAGAACCATGAAAACTAACCACAGCGTCTAAACCTGTTCCTATACGTGCCATATGTAGAATAACACCGCCGCCAAAACAATAGCCGATCGCAGCTATTTTATTTGCTTCAACTGTAGGGTGTTGCTGTAATAGTTGCATGGCGGTATTAAACCTGGTCTCTGCTACATTCATATTGACTAATGTTGCTTGCATAAACCTTTGTGCATCTTCGGGGTGTTTCGCCAGTTTTCCAGTGCCGTACATATCCAGAGCAAAAGCAGTATAGCCCAGAGCTGCAAGCATATCAGCACGTTTTCTGGCATAAGCATTGTGACCCCACCATTCGTGTACCACCAAAATGCCGGGTCGCGTACCTAATATTGCATCATCATAGCTGAGGTAGCCTTGGAATGCTTGTCCGTCAACTTGATAATTGACCACTTCTGAATGAATTTCTGCACGAATAGCTGTGATCATGCAAAGAAGAAGGCTGAATAGAAGTAATTTTTTTATCATTTTTTACCCTTTGTGATGTTTAATATAGTTAGGATTCTAATGTTGATCGAGCCTGTTTAATAGAATTATAGTAGAAGTATCAGTCCAACAAGCTAAATTTCGATCAGAAGTGATTAAAAAGTTAACTATTAAATACAATTATATTGATATAATAATGGGTTGGGATTATTTTCAGGTTCTATTTTCAGGAATTTTCATATTATGAATAAAATTAATGTTGCTTTGGTCAGACTGTTTCAATTTGTCGTTTTTGTTTTTTTTACATTTATGGTGTTAGCTTATTTTGGCGCGATGGTTCTAGTTCCATTGGATTTGGTAGTGCTAATTATCAAAGTATTAAGTGTTGTTGGTTTGGGAGGAATGATCGGTGCAGCCATAGCAATACCGATAGTTGCCTATTTAGGAGTGATTGTCTACAAAACACCGGGCTTGGTCGATATGATTGTTGAAATTGGTCTTAATTTAATAAATAACGGCAAAGAGCGAGTCAATGCTTTCAATGAAATTGCTGAAAGTGTTAAAAGTTAGTTTCAAAAATTAAGCCGTGTGTAGAGGGTGATATGGACGCTTCACCCTCTGGGTTAAAAATATTCATTTAGTACTCTTTTATTCAAAGTCGAGAATGTAAGTAGCTGATAGTTTATATATTATTTGCTTGTAGGCGCCAATCAGTTTAAAACTTTCCATCAGTTTCTAAAATTGTCGAGCTATTCTTTGTTTTTTGTCCAGAATATTCATATTATTTGTG
>CAZNGU010000432.1:0-2856 GCA_964572325.1 uncultured Methylomarinum sp. | reverse complement strand
CTATGACCGGGAATATGATCTGAATTTATATATGATCGTCGCAGTCAGTCATTTCAATATGGGCGCAATGGAAAACAAGGGACTTAATGTTTTTAATACTAAGTTTGTTCTGGCTCGGCCTGATACTGCAACAGATAGTGATTATGAACATATTGAAGGCGTTATTGGGCATGAATATTTCCATAATTGGACTGGCAATAGAATTACTTGTAGAGATTGGTTTCAGCTGAGTCTAAAAGAAGGTTTTACCGTATTCAGGGATCAAGAATTTACCGCAGATCAAACCTCAAAAGCGGTAAAACGCATAGAAGACGTTAAATTGCTAAGGACCCGTCAGTTTGCTGAAGATGCAGGGCCTTTATCACATCCTATTCGGCCTGAATCTTATATTGAAATAAATAATTTTTATACCTTAACAGTTTATGAAAAAGGTGCGGAAGTTGTCCGCATGATTCGCACCTTAGTCGGTGAAAATGGTTTTCGAAAAGGCAGTGATTTATATTTTCAGCGGCATGATGGTCAAGCCGTCACTTGTGATGATTTTGTCAGTGCCATGGAAGATGCCAACGATTTTGATCTCCGTCAGTTTAGACACTGGTATTCACAATCTGGCACACCCACTCTGGAAGTGACTCAAAGTTATAATCAAGATAAACAAACATGTAAAATTACTCTTAAACAAAGCAGTAAATCAACGACAGAAGAACCATTACATATTCCCATTAAAGTAGGTTTACTGAATTCAGATGGTTCTTCTGCAGCTGTTTACACAGCTAATGAAGAGACAGCCGATGAAATCATTATCGAACTGAAAGAAAAAGAACAAAGCTTTATTTTTGAGCAACTAGAAGAAAAACCCGTAGTCTCTTTATTAAGAGGATTTTCGGCGCCCGTTATTTTAAAAATGAAACAAAGCCTGGAAGAGCTGGCTTTTCTGTTAAGCCATGACACAGATACTTTTAATCGCTGGGAAGCCGGGCAAAAAATGAGCTGTCAGGTTATTTTAGGTTTAATTGAAGATTGTCAGAAAAAAAGAACATTACAAATGAACCCCTTGCTGCTGGAAGCCTATAAAAATGTATTACAGCAACCCTGGGATGATTTATCCTATTTTTCATTATTACTCAGTTTGCCGGAAGAGAATTATCTGGCAGGACAAATGGATGTTATAGATGTAGATGCAATTCATACCGCCAGGGAATTTGTAAAACAAGCTTTGGCAGAACAATTACAAAGTCAGTTTCAGGCTTTATATCAACAATTCCATAAAGACGAATCAGGCCAGTTTGATGCGGGAGCCATCGGCCGCAGACGAATCAAGAATATTTGTTTAAGCTATTTAATGCAACTGGAAACAGAGCAAAATTATCAGCTAGCAAAAGCACAGTTTAATACCGCAAAAAACATGACCGACCAAATGGCGGCATTAAGCTGTATTGTCAATAGTAACAATCCTGCCAAACCCAGTTGTTTAGAAAGCTTTTATCAACAATGGCAAGATGAAGCACTGGTTATTGATAAATGGTTTACTTTGCAAGCGTGCAGTAGTGCAAAAGATACTTTTGATACCGTACAAACCTTGTTGCAACATTCAGCCTTTGAATTAAGCAACCCGAATCGGGTACGCTCATTAACCGGAGCCTTCAGCCAGTCTAACCAGCTACATTTTCATGCAGCCAATGGACAAGGTTATCAATTTTTAGCCGATCAGATTATTGCCTTGAATAGCTTGAATCCACAAGTGGCTTCAAGAATGGTCTCTGCTTTAACCCAATGGAAGCGCTTTGATAACGCAAGACAAGCATTAATGAAAACGCAATTAGAACGGCTCATTAATACTGCGGACATATCAAAAGATGTGTTTGAAGTTGCTAGTAAAAGTTTGGCTTGATTGGGCTTAGAACCCGTCGTATGCTATTACATCATCACAGAGACATTATTGGTGTGATAATTTCTCCACTCTTTTTTCAAAAGAACCCAAAATAATTATTTATATCCATGAAAATATTTACATTCATTTTGATCTTACTCCCCAGTTTAGGCTTTGCTGAACCCTGCCCTGATTTATTAAATTTTAAAATGAATAAGTTAAAGTCTTCTGAGTCGGTTGATTTTTGTAAAGCTTATCAAAATAAAGTGATTCTAGCCGTCAATACTGCCAGCACCTGTGGTTTTACACCCCAGTTTGAGGGGCTACAGGCTCTTTATGAAAAATATAAAGATCAAGGCTTAGTGGTTTTAGGTTTCCCTTCTGGCGATTTTTATCAAGAGTTTGATGACGCCGAAGAAACAGCCAAGGTCTGTTATATTAATTATGGTGTGACCTTCCCCATGTTTAAAAAAAGTGCCGTTAGTGGCTCTGATGCTAATCTATTTTTTAAAAAATTAGCACGCTTATCTGATACCCGACCCAAGTGGAATTTTTATAAATATCTGGTAAGTAAAAGTGGCTTGTCAGTAGCGTCTTTTTCCAATTTCACCAAGCCGGAAGAACTCGAGTCCAAGATACAAGCCTTGCTTGCTAGCAAAAAAAATATAGTAGTGAAGAAGTAATTATTTATGTAGCTATTCACCTATCCAAAACAGGTGCTGGACTAGTAATGAATTCTTTCTCTTCAACTTCCGAGCTATGGATAAAGCTTTTTTCAAAGAAAGTATCAATATTTTTAATCTCTTTTTTTCTACTTTCCTCATAAGCGTCAATTTTAATGTTGTCCCTTTTAAGTAAGCTCATGTTTTCATGACGAATAATTTGAGGTTTAAGCATAACGATTGTTTCGGTATTAGTAGCCCGTGGGTTTTCATTAGCAAACAAATACCCTAGCAAGGGAATATCTTCCAAAAAAGGAACACCTT
>CAZNGU010000431.1:0-2860 GCA_964572325.1 uncultured Methylomarinum sp. | reverse complement strand
ATTAGTTAATGGACGACTTTCTTTTTTGTTCTTTTTATGGTTAAGAAGAATTCAACGGGAATAGCCATACCAGACTGATAAATTGAATGATTTTGCTGCAAAAGTCAACAGCAAAGTTATCTGGTTTTTACAGAAGGGGCAGGTATATCCTAAACTTACTTTGTTTGCTGTGGCTAAGTATTTGAAAAACCAAGAATCCCTGGTGGGTTGATTTTTTTTAAGCAGGATAAATTTGTTAATGTTTAAATAGCTATTAACAGAAAATAACATATTTAAAGCGAGGTCATGATCACAATGCTACTCTCTGAAATTTTACTAATAACGTTTATTTTATTATTTCTGGCCATGATTGTTGCCAGTTTATGCCGACACATTCCGGTTCCTTATACCGTTTTATTAGTTATTTTAGGTTTGTTGATTAATTTTTCAGAACCATTTTTGCCTACCGGGTTTTCAATAAGTGATTTTCAGCTGACTAATGAGTTAGTTTTATTTGTATTTTTACCTGCTTTGATTTTTGAATCAGCACTTTGTCTGGACGCCAGGGGCTTGTTAAAAAATATACTCCCTGTTTTAGTTCTAGCAATACCGGGTTTAGTGATATCGTTAATTTTGGTTGGGCTGGGTCTGTGGTTTTCATTAGATGTTCCTATATTGATTGCTTTACTGTTTGGTGCCTTGATTTCAGCAACCGATCCTGTCGCAGTGGTGGCTTTATTTAAGGAACTGGGGGTGCCCAGACGGTTAATGATTTTAGTGGAGGGGGAGGCATTATTGAATGATGCAACCGCCATTGTTTTGTTTAATATTCTTTTGGCCTTTGTACTCAGCAATTCTCTTTCAGCAGATTCATTGCTGCCTATTATTCCTGAGTTTTTGAAAGTATTTTTAGGTGGAATTCTAGTGGGGGCTGTGATCGCTTTAGTGATGACTGAATTGATGGTGCGTTACTATCATGGTGACAACAGTATTCCCGTTATCATGTCGATGTGTCTGGCCTATTTCAGCTTTATTGTGGCCGAGCATGGATTTCATGTTTCGGGCGTTATGGCTGTTTTAACGGCGGCCATATGCTTAAACATTTCGGGCTTGATGCGTCTTTCCAATGAAACTGCAGCTGTGGTTTCCAGTGCCTGGGAAGTTTTTGTTTTAATTTGTAATTCATTGCTTTTTATCATGATTGGCTTATCCGCCAATATCTATCAGTTAGCAGAAATGTGGCAAGCTATTTTATTGGCTGTCATTGCTGTGAATCTTGCCAGGGCTTTGTCTGTATACCTATTAGTACCTTTAGCGACCCGTTGTTTTAAATTGCCTTCTATCAGTTTTGCAGAACGGCATATTATGTGGTGGGGCGGCTTAAAAGGTGGGTTGGCAATCGCTATTGTCTTGTCAATACCTAATGAGCTGGCTGAAAAACAAATGCTGATAAATCTTACGGTCGGAGTGGTTTTGATTAGTTTATTGCTTAATGCAACGACAGTCGGTCATTTACTAACGTGGCTAAAATTAGATCGGTTGAGTAATAATGAATGGGCAGAATTTCAGCAAAGTAGAGAAAAAATTAAACATGCAGCCGATGATGTTTTAAAAGAATTTGTGCAAATGAATTTATTGACCAGTGAACTACAAAATTCGGTAGAAGATGCATTTGGAGGGGAGTCTAAACAGCTTGAGCCTAGTTTGACAATTAATCAACGCATCCAGCAGGTTCAATTAACGGCATTACAGGCTGAAAAGAATGTTTTGGAGTATTTGCACGAAATTGGGGTTATTAATCACTATACTTTTTTGTCGCTTAAGGATTTACTAAGACGCGTGGGAGAAAGACTACTTAGTATTGATGTGAATCAAGGTAGAAACAAGTCTGTTAATAAAGAAACACCAAAGATTAATAACCTGGTTAAATTCGAGCTTTTTGTTATTCGTTTTTTAGGAGAACGCAATTGGGCTCAAGGTTTGTTAGTTAAATATCAGGAAAGTCGTTTTTCTAATAGAATTCAGCATGATATTGCCAGTGTTTTAATTGCAAGGGAAGGGTTTAAGGTTATTGAAGAAAATGAAACCAGACTGGGAACAGATGCTTTATCCGAGATAAAAAAGGAATATCAGGATCGATTAAAACGAAGACAGGCAGGGCTGGATGAATTTAAAGAAATGTACCCTGAATTCTATGATCAATTTGAATATTTTTTGTTTCAAAAGGTGGCATTAAAATATTCACTAAGACTGGTGAATGAAGAGTACGAAGCGAATAAGTTAAGTGCTAAAGTTTATACTCAATTACAATCTTGCCTGCAGACTGCACTTGATCAATTACCCAAAATGAAGCAGGTTTTGCAGTTGGATATGCGGGATGACTGGATAAATCAAGTTCCCTTGTTTTCTGGCTTACCTGAAGACGATCTAAAACAACTTTCTACTAACTCCAGATATGTTAATTTATTATCAGGTGACACCCTTTTTAATGAAAATGATAGAGGGGTTACCATGTATATTATTGTTAGTGGCCAGCTGAGTATTTTCAAAAAAAATGCTGAGGGTGTCAGTGAATATATAGCTGAGCTGGATGAGGGAGGCTTTGTGGGTGAACATGCTTTGCTTGATAATTCCAGACGATCCGCTACCGTCAGAGCGAAAACCTATGTGACTTTACTGAGGTTAACGGCCGATGACGTTATTCGCTTGTCCAAGAAATTACCGGAATTAAAATTAAGGCTGGAAGCGGCTGAACTAATTCGGGCAGAACAGCGAGACGCTATTCTTTGAGATTACCCCAGTTTAGAAGCTGAATGCGAAGCATATCTAGGAGCCTGTCCGAGAACAGAGAACCTGCTACGGAAAAACCCCTTTTGGCCAT
>CAZNGU010000430.1:0-2864 GCA_964572325.1 uncultured Methylomarinum sp. | reverse complement strand
TCTTTCTTGCTGTTTTTTACTCTCAGTTATATCAGTGAATACACCCACATAATTTTCTATTTCTTTATTCGTATTTCTTAATGTGGAGATTGTAAGTAATTCAGCATAAAGCTTACCGTCTTTTTTACAATTCCAGATTTCGCCATTCCAATAATCGTGCTCATTAATATTGCTCCACATATCGCCAAAAAAATCTTGACTTTGTTTGCCAGATCTAAGAATACGGGGAGTTTGACCGATGGCCTCTTCACGGCTGTAACCCGTAATGTTAGAAAAAGCAGGGTTGACATCGACAATATTGGCTTGAGAGTCTGTTATGATAACGCCTTCGTGTGTATCACTAAAGACACGCGATGTAAGCCGTAACAATGATTCTGCTTTTTTACGTTCGGTAATATCTCTCCAAACCACATTAAGTAATCTTTTCCCCCCAAAAGGAACAACAGTTAGCAATACTTCAACGGGAAACACCTCGCCATTATAGCGCTTATGATTCCACTCAAAACGATGAGAACCCAGCGCAAAAGCATTTGCTATCATTTTATTTGCTTTCTCAAATGAGCACCTTCCATCAGCTTGTATAGATGGGGACAGTTGAGACGGGTGAGTATTTAACAATTCATTTTTGTTTTGGTAGCCCAGCATTTTAATGGCTGCAGAATTACAATCTATAAACTTATCCCCATCAATCAATAACAAAGCATCAGCTGATTTTTCAAATAAGGTTCGGTATTTGTGTTCGCTGTCGCGCAGTGCCTGCTCTGCTTGCCTACGTTTGGCAATACTTCGTCCCTCTGCAACTAAATAGATAACTTTATTGTTTTTATCCAATACAGGCTGAATATTAAAGCTAACCCAATGAAGGCCTTCAGGCGTATAGAACTGAATTTCTCGCGAATTTTTTACGCCTTTTGCCGCTTGTTCACAGTCATTTTTAATGATTGCTTGCACATTATCATCGTAATTCCACCAAATACAATCCCAGAATTTTTTACCGATAACATCTTTCTGTTCAATACGCGATGCTTTTAATGGTGCTGAGTTTGCGAAGATCAAAGTGCCATCAGTTTCAAAGATAGCTGCTAAAGTTTGTAAACTATTAACGAAATGCAGTAACTTATTATGAAATTCTATGTCTAGTATACTCATATCATTTAATTCCTAATTCCTAATACTGAAAAGCGCCATCGATTTTGGCATGTTGAAGTATTGCTTGTCTATTTGGACGATTCATAAGTAAACTGATAGAAACTTGTAGCCAATCAAATGCTATTGATATTTTATGGTTTGCAATTTCTCTTTCTTACAAGTCTAGCAACAATGTTGAGTGGATGACAAGTGTCTTGAAAATCGCTGTTACTGTTTTTGATCGCATATTGCTTGCAATAACATGCAAAAAATCTTTCGCAAAATAAGTGCTATCTTCGTATTGCATTTCTTGAAAATTAACCATATTCAAGGAAATTATTTTCAGACAGTGTTTAAATAATTGACAAGATATTTGTGAAAATATTTTGTATACCTCTCTATTAAAAGGGCAGTTTTGTTGTTTCCTTTTTTCGTTAAATCGATGTTTTATCAAATTTAGGAAGTGTGACAATTATGGTTAATGAAAAAGAAGTATTAACAGTACAGAATCTTCAAATAGCTTATGAAGACCACCTTGCTCAGAGCATTGCAAAATCTATTGCCCTATCAGGGAACCGTTTCTTGGAATGCCCAGAAAATCAGCTACCTTCCTCCGCAAGAATTTCTGCAACGGGAAAATCTTCCTCCATTAAGTATTGGGGAGTTCTATGCATTTAAAACAACAGATTCAAATGCCATAAAAACAATGATAGCAGATGTCGGGCTAGATGAAGGCCTGTTAAGCCATCAATTTAGCGAACTTTCAACAGGACAGTTTCAGCGTATGCTGATTGTCTGGGCATTACTTGATAATCCTGATGTGCTGATTCTGGATGAACCCACTTCAGGCATTGATCTTGGCGGCGAAGAAACCATTTACAGTCTGTTGCATAAATTCTGGGAAAATCAGAATCTGACTATTTTGCTGGTCACCCATGATCTGAATATTGTTTGGGAATACGCGACCCAGGTAATCTATTTAAATCAGCAGTAAGTGTCACGTCTTTTGATGATTTTACATACGCTGAAATAGGGAAATAAAATGCAAGAGATAGCATAATTTTTATTGGTTGCTGGAATTTTTTTGACAGTTCCATTTTCTACATTATTGGCGGATGAAGTTGTTGCTTACACCTCTGTAGATGATATTTTCGCACGCCCAATTGCAGAGAAGTTTGAACAGGAAACAGGAATAAAAGTTAAACTGGTAACTGACACAGAAGAAACTAAAAGCACGGGATTATTAAACCGTTTAATTGCAGAAAACAAACGACCTAGAGCTGATGTATTCTGGAGTGGTGATCCCATTCGTGCAGCTTTTTAAAATCAAAGGGAGTGTCCTCTCCTTATCGATCCAGTACAGCAAAAGGTTTAGCGCCAATGTATAGTGATCCTGATGGTTACTGGATTGGATTTTCTGCTCGCGCCAGAATTATTCTTTATAACAAAAATTAAGTTAAAAAAGGGCATGAGCCAACATCGATCATGGATTTACTAAATCTTGAATTTAAAGGGAAAGTATGTATGGCGAATCCTCTTTTTGGAACAACTTCAATGCATGCTGCCGCATTATTTAGTTCATTTGGTGAAAAAAAAGCCAAGAAATTTTTCGCAGATCTTAAAAACAACGAGCTAAAACTGCTTTCCTCAAATGGCGAAGTAAGGCGGCGTGTCTCATCAGGCGGCGTTTTTCAAGATAGTTGTCGCCTAAAGTTATAAAATTATGCCGCCTTTTT
>CAZNGU010000429.1:0-2864 GCA_964572325.1 uncultured Methylomarinum sp. | reverse complement strand
GCAGATTTGATTAAAAAAATATTGAACTCTGAAGGTTTTTATCGCAAGTCTCAAACAGTCGAAAATCAGTACCAATCATTTGACTCAAAAGCCCAGATAGCTGAAATTGCTGACCATTGCCAACAGCTTCTTTAATTTTAACGTGTTAAAACAGACTTTGTTATATCTTGCTAAGCAATTTGGCCTTCTCTAACTCATATTCTTTTTCAGTCATAAGTCCATCATCAAATAAAGCTTGTATTGCTGTTAATTTTTTAAGCATCACTTTTATAGGAATTATTTTTCTAGTTAATTGTTTATCATCTGACTGATTTCTCAGTAAGCTATTAGAAACGTAAGCTTTTAATTCATCATCATTTAATATTTGCTGGATTTGATCCTTATATGCTCTTAATACATTATTTTGAGCTGATTCAGATGAACTTTCGTTAATCACATCCCTTTCTTTAAAATTCTTGAAAAACTCTTTGCTATTAAACTTGTTATAAACATAAAGTTCAGTATCTGTATCAAAATTAAATGCACTTACCCAATTTAAGTTGATACTAAAATACCATTCTTTCAATACGAAGAGATAAATCATATCTGCCTGATACAAGGTTAATTTATTATCAATTTCTTTTATATCAGGATAACCTACAAAAGAGACCGGTATGCTATCCCAACCTTTTTGATTTAATCCTTCAACAATTCTATATTTCAGCCAATCAGACAGATTCCGGTCAGCATCTTCTTTTTCTGTAGCTATGACTGTTTTGACATCCCAGTCAACTGGAATACCAAAAGTAGCATGAGCTACACCTATGAAGTCCTTAGGTTTTCCTTGAGTAACGCGTTTTCTCTTATCTAGAACTGCAACGATCACCTTAGCTTTACTTGTATAGTCAACAATAGGTAATTGATCCTTAAGTGCCATAGGTGAGACACACCCGTACATTGGTATTATTACAACTAAAAAAAAGAAAAACTTAATCATTTTAAAACTCCCTTGTGCAAACATTTCACATTTTATTCATTATAACAAGGCACAATTTCATAACAATACACAACTTCTAAAATCGTCAGAAAATGGTAATCCTTTGTAAACTAGTATAAAATCTCCTCTCTTGACTTACACCCTATATACAACTTGTATTACTGAGGGCTTTATTAGCCAAGGAATAATCGGTTTACACAGTTATCCCAAAAAAGAGTAACAATTACTTATGTCCACAAAGATACTTGAGCAAAAAACAGATTGCCGCACTGATGCCGGTGACGACTTAAAACAGAAGATCATTAAATATTATGATGACTGCTTTATTGATTACCGTCTATTCTGGCTGGATTCCCAAAACCTGGCCATGCATTATGGTTTCTGGGATGAAGATACCACCACGCATAGTGAATCTTTAATACATATGAATAGAGCCCTTAGTCAGGCAATTGATATTAAACCAGGCTCTAAAATACTGGATGCAGGTTGTGGAGTAGGTGGCAGCTCAATCTGGCTTGCTAAGAATTTTGATGTTCATGTCACAGGTATAAGCTTGACCGCCTCTCAAGTCGTTCGTGCCAGGGAATATGCAAAAAAGAAAGGGGTTGCTGACCAGGTAGAATTTAAAGAAGCCGATTATTGCAATACGCCTTTTGCAGACGAATCATTTGATATTGTTTGGGGACTGGAAAGTATTTGCTATGCTGTTAATAAACAAGACTTTGTCGCAGAAGCCTATCGGGTGTTACGCAAAGGCGGACAAATTGTAGTAGCAGATGGTTTTGCCAACAAAACTGAATTTACTCCAGAAGAATGGGAATATGTCGTTGCTTTTCTTGATGGCTGTGTAGTCCCTAATTTTGCCACGGTTACTGAATTCCAGTCTGCTATGGAAAACTGCCAATTTAACGGTATTAACTATCGTGACATTACTAAAGAAGTATTGCCTTCTTCTGAGGTACTCTATAAAAAGTCTCAACTGACCTATCCCATAGAAAAAATTCTAGGTTGGTTAAAAATCAGAACTCCTAGCCAAACTGCAAATTATTATGCAGCAAAAAGCCAGTATCAAATTTTCAAACAAGGCTTGGCTGGCTATGGTATTTTCAGTGGAACAAAATAAACTTTAACGAAACAAGCTGTTCAAGCTCCTCTGCCACTGTAACACACTATTTTGTGTACAAATAAAACACTACAATATTAGCAAAGTAGAGCTTGAACAGATCCCTCACAAACCATGCATCCCATCTTTAAAAAAACTCATCTTTGCTTAGCTCTTTTGCTACTGGTTTTTAATATTCCTTGTTTTGCACATGGTGTGGATAGTAATACCGCTCAATTTCTCTCTACCAATCAAGAAGCGGCCATCGCTCCTTTTCTTTATATTGGTGCGAAACACATGGTCACAGGCTATGACCATTTGCTTTTTTTAGTGGGTGTGATTTTTTTTCTGTTTCGTATTCGAGACATTCTCATTTACGTCAGCTTATTTACTTTAGGACATAGCCTGACTTTATTACTGGGTGTAATTAATCAGATCAGCATGAATGCCTATCTGATTGATGCGGTAATTGCATTTTCTATTATTTATAAAGGCTTTGATAATCTTGGGGGTTTTAAATTACTCCTTGGCAAACAACCCAATACTAAAATTGCAGTTTTAATTTTTGGATTATTTCATGGCTTTGGTCTGGCAACTAAATTACAAGATTTCTCCCTTCCCCAAGAAAACCTGATAACTAACTTGCTTGCATTTAATATAGGTGTCGAATTAGGACAATGCATTGCATTACTGTTTATTTTGACCTTGCTGGGTTTTTGGCGACGACATAATAGTTATTTTTCTTTTTCCAATGCATCCAATACATTACTTATGTCAGGCGGTCTG
>CAZNGU010000428.1:0-2865 GCA_964572325.1 uncultured Methylomarinum sp. | reverse complement strand
GGTAGCCGTATTGCTTCGCATGGTGGCATAATAAATTTTTAGGAAACTTCAGTTTGTTAGAGTATTGCTTTCAAAATGTATTGCTCAACATCCGGTTTTTTAACTCATTCCACATATTTAAGCGACTTGCCTTGCCTACTTTTTTACCGAGTCCTCTGGCCTTAGCCAGCCACAAACCCGTCCCGTTAAAACTATAGACGGGCAATAAATCTGTACGCTGATTGGCGGGTTTAATTTGTGGTATTAAATTATCCAGTACCAAAGGGATGGCGCGTGGAGAAGGAAAATAAGTTAATACCATATGCGCCTGGTTTAGTTTAACTGCTTTAACATAGGTTAAACGCATTTTTTCCTCAGCGACGCCGACTTCTAATAAAGTAAAATATTTGGCAATGGAAAAATCCTCACAATCACCCGCGCCTTTGGATAAAAACTCTAAAGGTGTTGCCCAATAATCATTGACAGACCACAGATAAATATCAGCTATAAATTCTATTCTTTGATTAAAAAACTGGTTAACTTGAACTAATTTTTCTTTTTCAGGTAGATTCTTGGCTGTATCTATTAACTGCTGCCATTGCTCAATCCTTACAAATGCTTCCTGGCCGTATTTATTTTTAATCTGAGTTAATAAAGCATCACTGATATTGAGTGTTGCAGAAACAGAAAAGACACTGAGTAGTCCAATCAAAAACAAAGACAATTTAATATGTCTTAGGCTTGATAAAAAACAAGGCTGCTTGAATGACATCCTGCTTTTTCCAACTATTATTGTAGGAACCTTTGTTTTTTATTGTTTTCGACTGACACCCGCAATCCCCATAGTTTTTAAGTAATCATAGTCCTCATCTGCAGCAACATTTTCAGCTAACACACTAATTTCAAGTAATTTACTGAGCTCTTGCATGGTTTCTACAAAGGCCTGTTTGCTTTCATCCTGTGATATGCCATTGCCAATATCACGAGCTAAGCGAATAAAGTCTGGATTCAAACTTTTAGCAACTTCCGGCGACATTGATTGTGTTTCAAAACGCTTAATCATAACTTTGGCATTCAGTTGATGTATAAACTCAAAAAATTTCTTATAAACCAAGACTTCTTTTGCGATGGCATAGGCTGAAACACTAAAAATCAATTGCGAAGATAGAGATTGATTTTTCTGGACTATTTTAACTAGCCAGGATCGAAAATCACTGCTCTTAATTGTTCTAGTTGATACATTGATAGCTATAGAGCTCTGAAGTCTCTCTTTTTTTATATGATTGATAACTTTTTCCGTAACGGCTTTATCTAAATCTACAATTTTGGAAAATTTTTCCGCAATTGAAACAAAAGTGCCTGTCGCCACCACTTTCCCTTTTTTATCAACTATCTGGGTAAAAGCCTCATCCATCAGGGGTTGTTCGTTTTGAAAATTTTCCACCTGCCCCATAAATGAGACGCTGTAATCTTGTCTGTCAACAATATCAAACACTAAAGACTTCCATTCTGAAATATCTTTGGCCTTGTCTTGACTGCTTCGGATATAGTAGCGATTGGCACCTATCAACTGTGCCTGTTCATAAGCCTCATTGGCTGCTAATAAATTTTCTGCCGTGGTCATTAATGGATTAAAAGCAACCACACCAATATGTACTATATCGGGTTTTTGATAGCGTTCACCTAATTCTGCCAGGTTTTTACTGAGCAATTGGGCTAATTGTTCAAGCTTTTGCTTATTTATCTGCTTTACTAATAAGACAAATTCAGATCCAAAAAAACGGTATGGAACCATATTGCTATTTTCATTTTTTTCAGCAATATCCCTTAAAATAGCTGCAAAATATCGCAAAAACTGATCAATTTCCTCATCCCCCAATTCTTTAACCAATCCTGCCAAGCCATCAATTTTAATCATTAAAATATAGGCCTCTGTATCTTGCTCAAAAAGTTCCTTTATATCTGTTTCAAAGCCACCCTTTTTCAAAAGCCCAGTTAAATCATCCTTATGAAGTTTTTCTCCTTGAAGCTCAAGCTGAGCATTAAGCTTATTTACTTGATCTCCAATTTTTCGGGACATGGCATTCATTGAAGCAGTGACATTCCTTACTTCTGTTGTCCAGGGCAGTTTTTCAATAGTTTCATACTTGCCACTAGCAATAGCCAGAGCCAATTGGTCTATTTTTTTTAAAGGCAATAAAGTGAAATGTAATACCATCATCAATAAAAGAATAGAAAGAATAAAAGCCCCCAATGAATAATAAAAGCTGCTTTGTGCTTGTTCATAAAGTGCCAAGTAAGCAAAGCCGGGGTTATTTGTCACATACACTACGCCACTAATATTCCATCCCGAACTAATTTCACTTTCAGCCGTGGTTGTTTTCATGGGAATCATATTGATAAACCATTCAGGGACTTCTTCAAATACTTTGGCCTGGCTTAATCTCACCAAGGGCTTATTATCAGCATTAACTAATTTAATTTCCTGATAGTAGCCCATATCAAAAATAGCTTTCATCATGGTCTCGATAATCGGGTCAGTATCTTCAACCATATAGGGGCTTAATGATAAACCCAATGATGTTGCCGTATCCTGAGCATGAACTAGTGACTCACTTTCCAAATAGCTCCGTATTTTATTAACACTGACTAAAAAGTTGAGACTAAAAATCATTAAGAACAAGGCTGAAATAAGTATTAACAGTTGTTTGGATAATGACATAAGGGTTCCTGTGTTTTTTGATTCTTTTAGGAATAATTATTGCTGATTGATAAAACGTTGATTTTATAAATATAGAGACTTTTTCGAATAAATATAGTTTATTACTTAGCTGAAGTTTCCTAAAAATTTATTATGCCACCATGCGAAGCAATACGGCTACCATA
>CAZNGU010000427.1:0-2868 GCA_964572325.1 uncultured Methylomarinum sp. | reverse complement strand
ATATGCTACGAGTGGATTATCTTGAGGATTATGTGCATATTTTTATTGATTTAAATTCGGCTATCGTGATACCCGTTGACACCATAAAAAAGGGTAATTTACAAAAATTTGCTGACCAGGCGGAAAGCTTGATTGACCGCCTAGCTTAGATACAATGCTGTTGATTTAAGCCTGCTCCAAAGGGAGAGGGTTTGGGTTGCCTTATTCAACCCTACAAGACGCCATCTCTTTTCTGAATATAATAGCGACAGGCATCAACACAGTCGCCTTTGCTGAGATAAGGACCACAAAGCATATCAACAGTAAAAAACCACCATTGCTCCTGCTCATTCACATAATATCTGTCTTGTGGCTTAAATAAAGGGTATTTGGGCTTTTTTAGTTTTCTTTTCATCGGGCTCTTTAGTGTAGCAGCTATTTTGCTTTGATGAATAGATGTGTTTTTTGTTGTTGGATTTAAAATTTTAATTTCTTTCCTTATGTGCGGATGGAGCGTGGAAGCAGGAGTTTACACTGAGTAAATGAGGGCCTCGGTCTTAGCCCAAGCGTAATTGGCAATGGTGAAGTAAAAGTTCTAATCCATCCAATAAATGTGCCGCACAAGAGGCTGTCCGAGAATAGAAAACCTGTTACGGAATAAGCCATTTTGGCCATTTCCCCCGTTCATTTTCGTTAAAAAGCACAACTATTCGCCTCAAATGAACGAAAAAACTGACTCAAAATAGCTTTCCCTGGCGACAGTTTCTATTCTCGGATAGCCTCCTAACTTATTAATCCATGCTGAATTTTAAAAATATATCGTTACGCCGAGGTACTCGGGTACTGTTTAAAGACACTTCTTTTACCATACACAAAAGCCAAAAAGTAGGGCTGACCGGTGCCAATGGAGTAGGTAAATCCAGTCTTTTTGCTATGTTACTTAATCAGTTACAGGTAGATGAAGGTGATTTTAGCATGCCTCCCGACTTGGAAATTGCTCATGTTGCACAGGAAACACCCGCTGTCGTTTGCTCTGCCATTGACTATGTAATGGATGGGGATAAAGAGTTGCGCCAGACGCAGCAATATTTATTGCAGGCAGAACAGGAAAATGACGGATTAAAACTTGCCGAATTACATAATACTTTAGAACATATTGGTGGTTATACAGCTCAGGCACGGGCTTCCCGACTTATGAACGGCCTGGGATTTTCTACAGAACAAGAACAAAATTCAGTCACTACTTTTTCTGGTGGCTGGCGCATGCGTTTGAATCTGGCACAAGCCTTAATGTGTCGATCCGATGTTTTATTATTAGATGAACCTACCAATCATCTAGATTTAGATGCTGTCATCTGGTTACAAGAATGGCTCTGCAAATATCCCGGTACGCTATTATTAATATCGCATGACAGAGATTTTTTAGACTCGATTGCCGACCATATTATTCATATAGAACAACTCAAAGCTGAAATTTATACGGGTAATTACTCGGCTTTTGAAAAGATGAGGGCAGAAAAACTGGCACAACAACAGTCTGCTTACGTAAAACAACAACGAGAAATAGAACATATTCAAAGTTTTATTACTCGCTTTAAAGCTAAAGCCACCAAGGCCAGGCAGGCACAAAGCAGGGTAAAAGCCTTGCAACGAATGGAAGTTATTTCTCAGGCACATGTTGATTCCCCGTTTAATTTTTCATTTCCTGCGCCTGAAAAAATGCCTAACCCTCTGCTTAAAATTGAAGATGCAGATATAGGCTATGCAGATAAAACAGTGCTTCATCAAGTCAGCTTATCAATCTCCCCGGGTGACAGAATCGGGTTGCTGGGGCCTAATGGTGCAGGTAAATCCAGTCTCATTAAAATATTAGCCGCCCAATTAAAGCCCATATCCGGAAAAATCCAAACATCAGATGCCTTAAATATTGGTTATTTTGCGCAACATCAACTAGAACAATTGCGTCTGGATGAAAGCCCTTTATGGCATTTACAGCAACTGGATAAACAAGCTACAGAAAAAGACTTACGCAATTTTCTAGGTGGTTTTGATTTTAAAGGCGATAAAATTTCAGAAATAGTCAAACCTTTTTCCGGTGGAGAAAAAGCGCGTTTGGTATTGGCTTTACTGGTTTACCAAAACCCTAATTTATTATTATTGGATGAGCCAACCAACCATTTAGACCTGGAAATGCGTCATGCGCTGAGTATGGCTCTACAAGAATATGAAGGCGCACTACTGGTGGTTTCACATGATCGTCATTTACTCAGATCAGTTACTGACCAGTTACTCTTAGTAGCGGAAGGCAAAGTACAAAATTTTGATGGAGATTTGGATGATTATCGCCTATGGATGTCTGAACACAAAAAGTTTTTAGTTGAAGCCAATAGTAAAGGGACAATTTTAGATTCCGGTATTTCTCGTAAAGAACAACGAAAAAATGAAGCAGAGCATCGTAAACGTATAAAGCCTTTATTAAATCAATTAAAAAAGGCAGAGCAAACAGTAGATAAATACCATGCAGAACAAAAAAACCTGGAGCAACAACTGGCTGATTCTGATATATATTTAGATTTGAACAAGGATAAATTAAAAACCTTATTAAGGCAGAAAGTTGAGGTGGATGTGGCTTTAGTGGAAGCAGAAGAGAAATGGATGGAGACAGAAGAGTTAGTTGAACATGCGACTAATACGTCATCAACTTTGGGCTGAAGGATGAATCTCAGTCATGGAAATTAAATAAGGGAGCTGGAAAGAAATAATCGTTTGATATTGGGCAGAATTTTTGTTCGCCTTCAGTAGGGTGGCAACGGGCGCATAGCAAGCTACGTAAATGCTGCCACCCTACTGAAGGCGGACAAAAAGACGAGCAAGATTGGATGATTATTT
>CAZNGU010000426.1:0-2875 GCA_964572325.1 uncultured Methylomarinum sp. | reverse complement strand
CCAAAAAATAAGCCTAAGACCATTAACAAACCTATAAGGTACAACATAGCAGGGATATCCAGTAATAATATTGTTTAACAAAGTATATCATGCAAAATTTACAGCGAGATATCTCCAGTCAGGGTGGACAATCTTTTTTGCCTAACCCTAAGGGTTATCCTAGATTAAAACTTTATATCCAAATATCGACGAGTATGACAAACTTGTAACCTAGATTGAGGTATCGAACCTTAATAATTACAATAGTGGAGAAATCAAAAAACCTCTACTGAGGGTATTCACTATTTCTACAACGCAGAAGACGGATAAAAAAACAAGTCAGTTGTTTAAGTTGTTTCGTGCACGTTCCCGAATAATACAATAGGTGTTAATCAGTGTTAAAAATATCCCAGAATATCTCAATTCCAGATAAGGAAATCGAATTTTCAGCCATTCGGGCACAAGGTGCTGGCGGGCAAAACGTGAATAAAGTGTCGTCAGCGATTCATCTTCGCTTTGATATTAATGCATCCTCATTATCTGAATTTTATAAACAAGGCCTTCTTGGATTACGAGACAAAAGGATTAGCAAAGAAGGTGTGATTATCATCAAGGCTCAAAAATACCGAACCCAGGAAAAAAACAGAGAGGATGCGCTTGAACGGCTAAGGGATATAATCAGGTCTGTAACAATCATTCAAAAAGTAAGGCGAGCAACTAAACCCAGCAGAGGATCACAGAAAAGACGATTGGACGGCAAGGCCAAACATGCTAAGACAAAGGCTTTGAGAGGTAGAATTTTGGAATAATAGAAACAGTATAAGGCGGGTTTTACAAAGTTCATTAAATCAAAGGGTCTAATCAGTTAGATTTCTGTGGCTGACCCCATGATTTCCATCAAGGCTACGTAAATGACATTCTACCGACCTTATCGTTTGCCAACGAAAATTTGCCCAATTATTTCTATGACTTTAATAAAAAACACAACGATATTAACTATAAAGTCGGTTAAAAGAGTTTCTATCAATGAAGGTTCGGTTCTTAAATATCCATACTTAGCCCAAAGCTTGGGAAAGCTAAGTTTAAGTTCATCCGTAGTGTATCCAAACCAGTCATTATCTTTCTCATATTGATGCTTCGCCTCGTCATATATATTGCGTCCGGTCTTAAATTCAAATATGTCGTAGACTATTCCGCAATAACTTTGAAAATAGACATCTACTCCATATTCATTTTCTAAATTTGCTGGCAAATCAGCTAAAGAGTCTGCATTATTGAGTGCTGACTGATAAGTTTGTTTTCCTCTGGATACGAGCCAGCAAGTAAAATACCAGAAACTATCATCGGATAAATTACGGCCACTCAGCAGTGAACCAGCTCCATAAAGATCCCTTTTATAAGCCATAGCACGGTATTTTTCCATAAGCAGATAAAAATCGACTAACTTGGCTGGAGACAAGTCATTAAGTTTGTTTTCAATTTGTTCGGCACTTTCTTTATCAGTGATAGCATTCTTAGAGTTTTCGATAATTTCCCAGAACTTATTTTCGGTCATGTGAAAGTTATTTGCTAATAATGGCGTTATAAAATAGGGACATAAAATTAAAAGTCCTGATAATTTTATGATTAACAATATTTCATTTGTCATTTTGTGGGGGCTTTTTAGCAAGGGTGGGAAATCTTTTCTACCCACAAAAAAACCTGGAAACACAGAAGCACTATAGGGGCAACTCCTTGTGATTGCTCTGCCTGGGAAGGGCAATCACAAGGATATGCCCCTACGAACGTGGATAAATTCCAGTCTGGTGGGCATCTTTTTGATGAGGTTAACAATTGAAACCCATCAAAATAATGTTTACAGACTATTGCTTAGGTCTAGCAGCCTGTCTATCTAACCAATACTGCGTAGCCAGCTCATGCGCTAGTTGCTGTGAATTCGCTTTTCCAATCAATTTTAAGGCAACCGCTGTCGTTCCAATCACCGTAGCTTCAGCAAATTCATCCTGTACTTTTCCTTCCCAAACCAGTGCAAGTTGCTGTGGATCAAGCTGTTCTGGTTTTATATGACGACGAGGAAACAGAGCAGGCCACTGTTCTTCAACTAACTCATTATTTTTCACCGATTGCACCAGGCAGTCCATATCCGGGTTTCGTTCGGTTTCACCACCTTCGCCTTTTAATACAGCCATACTGGGTTGATTTAACAACAGTGCCGCTTTTTGGTGAACTTGTCGGTAGCTAGGGTGAAAAATCCCCTGAATGGTGTGTGTTGCATTGAAAGGGTTGAGTAGTCTAACCAGAGTATGTACAGGTGAACGTAGACCCATCAAAGGACGAAGATTAATCATCTGATACAGTTTTGGACAAAAATGTTCTAAAGAAAGGTAGCTGAAATTGTTTTGTTTAATTTGTAAAGAAGCTTCCTCTATTGTAGTGGCACCGCTATAGCCTAAATATTGCAATACATTGTGAGTATATACCCGATCTTTACTATGTCCGCCAGCACCATGCATAAATAGTCGCACGCCATTTTCAGCTAATAAAAGAGTTGAGAGTAAAAACCAGGGTAAGTGACGACGTTTTCCAGCGTAGGATGACCAGTCAAGATCAACTTTTGCATGATTATTTGGGATGACGAAAGATTCTCGCGCTGCTTGTACAAATCCTGCTAATTCTTCGGGAGTTTCTTCTTTTACTCGCATTAACATTAAAAAGGCACCAAGCTGAATCGGTTCTACTTTGTCCGCCATAATCATGCCCATCGCTCGATAAGCTTCATCCTGTGTGAGGGGGCGAGAGCCTCTTTTTCCTTTTCCCAGAATTTTTATAAATTCGGCAAATGGGTGTTCTGTGCTGGTAAGATTCATGCTGAAAAAGACAAAGGAAAATAATGGTC
>CAZNGU010000425.1:0-2881 GCA_964572325.1 uncultured Methylomarinum sp. | reverse complement strand
TATATTGTTGATCAATATTACTGGGGGAATTATTTGAAATCAATTTTACCCAGTCGTCCGGAACATTTTATTATTTTTCAACTTCTTTTTGGCACACCTCATATTGTTGCCAGTGCTATTTTGCTGATAAGTAATAAAGAATACCTGCGGTTTTATCAATTAAAATTATTGGTCATGACAGCTTTGATTATTTTAGTTTTTGGCATTGGTAGCTTGTTTATACCATATAGAGTGTTATATATCGTAGCAGCATGCTGGACTGTTTATCATGTGTTTAAACAACAACATGGTATTGCCAAGGGTGTATGCAGGCTTCCCGGTTGGGCTTTTTACTGGTTATTATGGGTTAGTGTCAGTGCAGGGGTATTTATCTATATTGGTGTTTTTCTCAAAAACAGTCTGGATGTTCAGCAGGCGGAATGGGTAAAAATGATTGCTTTTGTACTGACATTTGGTTTGATTTTAAGCTCTATTTTATGCCAACGTTATATAAAAACGACATTTGGAAAATGGTTTTTGTGGTCGAATACATTGTTAATTGTCAGTAGTTTTTTTATGTATATCCAGCAATATTATTTTTTAGCCATTTTAATTCCCCGGCTGGTGCATGATGCCACTGCTTATGTTTTTTATGTTACTCATGATTACAATAAACACCATCAAATGCCGCAAAATACATTATATAAATATGCTGCTCGCTGTCATTTACATGTGTTTTTAGTCTTACCGCTGTTTTCTTTTGCACTGGCTTATGTGCTTCATGCTTATGGTGATGAAATGCTCAATATAATCACCCGTTTCTTTTTTGATAGCGAAATTCGACAGGCTATTTCTTTAGGCCTTATAGGTTATCTATCATTAATGCACTATTACACAGAGTCTTTTACCTGGCAGGCAGGCTCTCCTTTAAGGAAGTATATTCGGTTTTCAAAGTAATTATTTTACGGTAAAAATAATTGGACAATGGATTCAGGCTGGATGATGATTAATAGCTTGAGGCTTAGTTTCAAGGTTGCTTATTAAAACTAAAAAGAGAGTGGCTCCAAAATAATGTCTTCTGTAAAAAAGACATGTAAATACAAGATATGGCAAGTAACGTAGGATGTGATGTGCTGAGGAACGAAGTATATCAATATCATTGGTGCGCTTCCTGTCGTTAGCACATCCTACATTATCTTAGGGAGCTGGAAAGAAATAATCGTTCGATATTGGGCAGGATTTTTGTCCGCCTTCAGTAGGGTGGCAACGGGCGCATAGCAAGCTACGTAACTGCTGCCACCCTACTGAAGGCGGACAAAAAGACGAGCAAGATTGGATGATTATTTCTTTCCATCTCCCTTAGATCTACATTCTCTTAAAATTCCATGCGAAGGCCTAATGAAAATTTATGGGCATCAAGATTATTTAAACCCAGGATGGTTTCATAATCAAAAAAGGCCTGAACACCGTGTTTTAAATTGGCAGACATCCCCGCCGATACATTAAAGAAATTTCGATCTGGGTTTCCCGTTATTGAACGATAGGTGTTGTTTCTGGGGTCGTTAATATAGCGAACATCAAAGCTACGTTGGCTGTTTTTATATTCATGATGCCATTCCCCTTTAAGATGAGGGACTAAGACGCCAAATGAATAACTCATGGCATAAGACATTTGCGCACCTAGAACCGTTTCCAAAGAGTCTGATTTATGTTCGCTGACTCGCAGGTTTAGACCGCCTGCTCCTGATTCTTTATAACTATCAATAGTTGACTCAAAATAAGCAATTTTGGCATAAGGGCCATAGCTTAAACCTCCAGTATGAAAATCATAGCCACTAGCTAAACTGATTGAAAATTGTTCTCCATCAGGATTTGCTTTAGCCGTTCTACTAGCAGCGGCAACTGCTGAGTTTGAGGCTATAAATATAGACCGGTTAATATCGAAATCGCTCCAGCCATAGGAAAACACCCCTTCTACATAGCCATTGCCTATATTGTAGGTGCTATAAGCAATGACGTTATAATCATCAGAGTCTATACCACCACCACTAACATTGGTGTTTTTATCAAAGTCCAGATTAAAAGATGAATAACTGCCGGCTATACCCAGAATCAAGTTGTCGGTGATTCTATAATCAAAACCAGAAATGACACCAATACTGTCAAAGTTAGCAGCATCTTGTTCTGAGGTTTTATCTGTTTCACCAAAACCACCCATACCATTAATGTAGAAGCCCAGGCTGCTCGAGGAAAATAAATCATTATCTCCTGCACCACCAGCACGAATTTTTGCAAGCCGGGTGTTGATTGCAGAGAGGTTGATAGAGGATGTATTAGCAGAAATACCGATTGGAGCCAGGGTTTCTTCAGGGACAATGTTTTGAAAGCCACTCGCTAATGTTTCAGTGTCCAGCTGTCGGCTTCTTGTGTCGCCGCCGCCATTGCCGGGTAAATCATTTACGGATTGAACCATGGTGGCGCAAATAGTAAATAGCTCCATTTCATCTGCTGTTGTAGCACCATTATTGACAAATCCGCCACAGGTTGTTCGTACAAATTCTTCGCTATTGTTTTGAAGGTTATTGAATCCGTTAATTCCTATAGCTAAGGTATTTGTTGATAACAAGGATAAAAGTAAAAAAGAGGGGAATTGTTTCATGTTAATTATTTTCTGGCAGCTAAATTATGGAAAGAGGAAAAAGTGATTGCCGTAGTTTTTTTATTGCAGAAGATGTTTCAATAATAACAGTTCAATAGCTGTTACCTATCATTTGCTTTGTTTATACTAGGAGGTTGTCCGAGAATAGAAATCGTCGCGAGGGAAAGCCCTTTTGAGTCAGTTTTTTCGTTTATTTAAGGCGAATAGTTGTGCTATTTAACGAAAATGAACGGAAAAAGTGGC
>CAZNGU010000424.1:0-2882 GCA_964572325.1 uncultured Methylomarinum sp. | reverse complement strand
TAGATTGCCTGGAGCAATCTTTACCATCCATGTAGGCAACGCAGAAGACGGATAAAAAGACAAGTAAGGCGGGTGGGTGTTTATTGCGAGTTGCCTTAAAGACCGACAACATCTATTTTTGTTGAGCGAGAACGAAATTCTGCCAGATACTTATCTAACATTTCAACCAGGTTCTTAGACAAACCACTCTTCTTAACAATGTCCTGATTTGCCGCTTCCATTATCTTTTTTAATTCATTTGCTGCTGCATCTTCTACACTGATAAACTCCACACCTAGTTTTTTTAGTGCCATTATTGCATTTACATTATCCTGGCGGCTTTGCTTATCAACTTCACTCACGTTTTTGGCCATAACTTCTCTTACAACCGACTGATCTTCTTTGGAAATTTTGTCAAAAGCTTTTTTGTCCAGAAAAAAAACACCGTAAATATACGATAAAGGCGAGTCTGTTACATATTTTATTTTAGTGTGCCATTGCAAAGCAATAGCACCTGTTGGCGTTCCAGCTACTGAATTAATCATTCCCGTCTGCAATCCCATTAATACATCTCTCAATGGTAACGGTATAGGCGAAATGGAAAGTGCCTTATATGCCTGTATTGCAATTTTATTATTATCGGGAACCCAGGACTTTAGCTGCTGTAGTTCAGTAATATTATGTACCGGAATTGTTGACATGGTATAAGCCAGACCTATTTCAGAAAACCCGAATGCTATCAGCCCGCGCTTTTCCAGCCCCTTAAGCAACAGACCATCCATTTGCTTGCGTACATAATCAATCTCATTCATAGTTTGAAATTTGACGATTAAATTATAAAGCTGGATATCAGGATAAATCCCGGCTAATCCGGCATTAGGCATAGCAGCACCCTGTAATTGACCAAAGCGTATTTTCCTTAAAACATTTTTGTCGCCACCCATAACTCCACCCGGATAAAATTTAAATTTAACCCGCTTATTTGTTTTGTCACTAATTTCCTTGGCTCCTGCACGCATTTTTTCCATCCAGACGGAACCATCGGTCGACAAAGTAGCAATTTTAAAGGTAAATGCCTGCGCCGAGCCATAACTCAACATCAATATGATCGAAAATAAAGCGAATATTTGTTTTAACATTTTATTTTTATTATTAAAGTAAAGAATTTCAAAAATATTGATCAGCCGAATCCAATAAATCCCTTGCCTGCTTTTTAGCCAGTACATTCAAAAGGGTTAAGCCCGGCTCTTCTGCTTCTGCCTTTATTACTGAATCCAGTAGCCTATCATGTAATTCACGATCAAACATCATCCGCGCATATTGTTTTGCATAAATAACTTTTACCATTAAGTTTTTATCTTCAGAAAGCATGATAGCTTTCTCAAAGTACGCCTTTCCAAGTTCTGCGTTTCCGCCTAAAGCCGGGGGCAAAATTGTTTCCAAAACACCTAAATATGCAAATGCACTTCCTTTTTTATAGCCGTTTTCAATTTCTGTAACACGCCGCATAATTGCCTTAACCTGTGCCAATTGGGCAATTGCACTCCAGTCAGACTGATTATTTTGAATCCATGATGCCCATGCTACACCTAGATTATAAAGAATATCCAAATCCCTTTTATCCGTCTGCTTAATGATTTTTTCAAATGCCTGGTATTGCTGTTCATTTAATTGACAAAAGGATTCGTCATGAATACAAATTGAGCGCAAGGCGTAATCTAAAGCTCTAGCACTCAAAAGCTTTCTTCTATCAGGCTGTTCATTCAAGAACCCAATATATGCACCATACAGGGAAGATGCAGATAATAAAAATACCTCGTTTTCTGGGTCATTAATAATCATTGCTTCCAATAATAAAAGATAAGCAGGGATTGCACTGGAAATTATTTCCGGGTCATTATGATTCAACAAAGCCTGGCTTAAATTATCACCAAAATCCTGTGTTGCATTTGAAACAAAAAAACCACAACCACTGAGTTGCATACACAAGCAAAAAAAACAAAGTACTTTTGTTTTTGAAAACCACATATTAGTGCTTAATTTCATCTTTCAATTGATCTAAAATATTGTTGCCAGTGACAACTGTATACTAATTTATTAGCTTTAATCACTAAAAATTATTTTTTATTTCCTTTAATTATCTTGTTTTCTCTAAACACCAACACAAGTCATTGTTTAATTAGAAAAATGTAAAAAAATAATCCGATTCATAGACTCTAAATACAAATATTTTCATGATTTTCGCAAATTAAAACGCTAAATTAAAAGATATTCATAGTAAAAAAACCATATTAGTTTTGACACTTAACCTTAAGTTATGTTTAAAATACACCTGTCGATCAAAAACAATTATTCACTCGACATGCAACTTGGATTTATAATTCAATTTGTCTCCCTGTTTCAAAGGGAATTATAAAAATAATTATTAATAAATATATTGAGGATCTATAAATGGCTGAAGAAAAAAGCAACTATCAAAAAATCGTAATCGGCGTAGCTGTAGTCTCTATCTCATTAATCTTAGTTTTAAAAGATCGTGAGACTGAGCATTGGGAGCGTAGTAACACATCTATTGAAGAAAATGCTTCTGCACTTCAAGGTGTAACTAGATACCAAAACAACATGACTGAATAAAGTTGTTAAAGGTCTTTCGTCCTGGTGATGAAAGACCTTTTAATTGATACCTTTCGTTAAAAACACCCACATCTCTTTACACAGTGTCTTCGTACACAAGCCTCCATAAATACATTTTCTACTAACACCACATCTTTTTTTTCGATTAAGCTTTCTCTTCTCTTAAATTTTTAATTCACATAAGCTATATATCGCTTAAAGCCTGATTCTTTATTAACTGAAGTTTCCTAGTTTTTATCGGAGAGCAATATTAGCAAATACTAATTTAC
>CAZNGU010000423.1:0-2885 GCA_964572325.1 uncultured Methylomarinum sp. | reverse complement strand
TGCTTTGGAGCGTACCCAACAAGGCCATCTAGCTCCCAATAATCAAATATTGGGCGCTACTATGATGTTTCGTAATCCACAACAGGCTTCACTGGATGGCAATACCGTTGAATCTCATATTGAACAAGCTAAATATTCAGAAAATGCGGTGCAATACCAGGCCAGTCTGCAATTTCTTAACGGCAGGTTTTCCGGCTTAATGGCCGCCATAAGAGGGGAATAATTATGCCATCTATGAATATATTTAATATTGCCGGTAGCGGCATGAATGCACAATCTTTAAGACTGAACCTGGTAGCCAGTAATATTGCCAATGCCAATAGCATCAGCAGTAGTATCGAAGAGCTTTATAAATCCAGACAACCCGTTTTTGCTGCAGAGCTTAACAACATAATGGATAAAAATAATGCGACTAGCGGCGTATTAGTTAAAGGTGTGGTAGAAAGCCAGGCACCGCCAATAATGGAATATGCGCCTAATCACCCAATGGCAGATGAAGCAGGCTATATATTTAAACCGAATGTCAATACCGTAGAGGAAATGGCTAATATGATGTCAGCATCACGGTCATATCAAGACAATGTTGAAGTGCTAAACACAGCAAAACAACTTATGTTACAAACTTTAAGAATGGGACAATAGGAGATCAATTATGTCAGTTACTGCTACCGATATATTTAAAGATTTGGGTCTGGCCACCACAACAGACCAACCACAAAAGACCGAACAAAACCTGGGACAAGAGCAATTTTTAAAACTATTAACGACACAATTAACCCGTCAAGACCCGTTGAAACCGATGGAAAACGGAGATTTTCTTGGTCAATTAGCACAATTTAGTACCGTTTCAGGAATACAGGATTTACAGAAATCTTTTAGTGACTTTGCGAGCTCTTTAAGCTCAGACCAGGCATTACAAGCGTCTTCTTTGGTCGGCCGAAATGTATTCGCACCAGGAAATGAAGCCTTATTAAGCGTGGGAGATGTCATTTCCGGAAATTTCGAATTACCCGATAGCTCACCCAACACCAGTATAAAAATCATCAACCCCTTAACCGATGAAGTCATTAAAAATATTGATTTAGGAGGAAATACCGCAGGCAATGTGGGATTTGTCTGGGATGGCCTGAATGAGTTAGGAGAACTAGCAGACCCTGGAGTATATAAGGTTCAGGCTGAAGCTATCATCAATGGTAATAACACCATTTTACAGACCAATTTAAAATCCAGAGTTGAAAGTATTACTCTTGGAAGTAGCAGCCGTGGTCTTCAGGTTAACTTGGTGGGTGTAGATGCGGTAGATTTTAATCAAATTAAACAAATACTTTAAAAAGCGAGGTTTATCATGGGTTTTATAACAGCTTTAAGTGGCTTAAATGCCGCCGCCAATAATTTGGCAGTTACAGGTAATAATATAGCTAATGCCAATACCACGGGATTTAAACGTTCAAGATCAGAATTTGCTGACGTTTATGCCTCCAGTTTAGGTGGAGTCAGCTCTATAACACCCGGATCGGGTGTAAGAGTAGCCAATGTTGCTCAATTATTTAATCAGGGTAACCTGGAGTTCACAGGAAATAATCTGGATTTGGCTCTCAGTGGTGAAGGTTTTTTTACTCTGGCAAAAAGCCCTACCGAGATCACTGATTTATCTTATACCCGTGCCGGTGAATTCAAATTGGATAAAGACGGATATCTGGTCAATAACCAGGGAAGTGCCTTACTGGTTTTTAGTCCCAATGGCACCGAAATATCGGACGGTTTTAGTACAGGCGTAACACAACCGGTACAAATCAATACACTAACGGGCTTACCCAGTGCTACCGATTCAATCGACTTAGCAGTAAACTTAAATGCTGATGAAGACATTATTGACCCGCTTTTGATCCCTTTTGACGAAACAGACAACAATACATTCACTACCCAAACGTCTGTCACTATCTATGACAGCTTGGGCTCACCCCATATCCTGACCTCTTATTTTGCTAAAAGACCCATTCCCTCTGGGTCAACCAACCCTACCTGGAATGTTTATCAATTCATCTCTGACCCTGGAGTCAATAACCAGACAGCCGTAACTATCAGTGCCCCAAGCGGTTCCATTGGCCCCGACACAGACACCGCAGCAGCAGGTACGCAAGCAGCCTATGGTATATTGACGTTTGATTCAGGAGGCCAATTACTCAGCCCTTCTGACGGTAAATTTAATTTAGATGCTTTTGTTATATCACCAGCTACTGGTGCCGCAGATATAGACATTAACAGTTTGAATTTTTTTGGCTCAACCCAGGTACAAGAAACATTTAGCGTTAATGCTTTATCGCAAAATGGTTTACCTGCCGGTCGTTTAACAGGCATAGACATTGATGATGAAGGTGTGATTTTTGCCCGATTCAGTAATGGGGGATCTACCACTATTGGTAAGGTGGCATTAACCCGCTTTGCCAACGTCAATGGTTTGTCAAAACTAGGCGATACAACCTGGGGGCAAAGTGCTGATTCTGGTGAACCTGTGCCTGGAGAAGCTGGAGCCAATGGATTTGGTTTGATTCAGTCGGGTGCACTGGAAGCATCTAATGTTGAGTTATCGGCACAGCTAGTGAATTTAATTATCGCACAGCAAGCTTTTCAGGCCAATGCACAAACCATTACCACAGAAAACACAGTCATCCAGACTATTCTTAATATTTAAAAAAAGGTTCAAGGTCAAAGGTTCAGGGTTCAAATTTGGAAAACTAATTTTCCAATAATTGTAGACAATAAGCGTTTACTTCTACGAACAAAGCGTTTGTCCTGCTTTCACCTCTTTGCTCTCGTTCCTAAGGAACGTGCACAAAATAACTTGAGCAACTAGCTTGTCTTTTTATCCGTCTTCTTCGTTACGG
>CAZNGU010000422.1:0-2886 GCA_964572325.1 uncultured Methylomarinum sp. | reverse complement strand
TATTCAGTAAACCTCGAGATATTAAAGGTACTGCTTTTTTAAGTTTTACACATGCACTGGAACCTGACGAACAATGGCTTTATTTACCTGCTTTAAAACGCGTTAAACGTATTTCCTCCAGCAACAAATCTGGCCCCTATTTAGGCAGTGAATTTGCTTTTGAAGATTTAACCTCCTTTGAAGTAAAAAAATATGCTTATAAATATTTAAGAGACGAAATTTATAAAGGGAAAGATTGTTTTGTTATTGAACTTTATCCTAATTATAAGCATTCTGGATATACTCGACAAATTGTCTGGATTGAGAAAGATCGATATATCCCTCTAAAAACAGATTATTATGATCGTAAAAATGCTTTATTAAAAACAGCCGAAAACGAGGGCTACCAACAATATCTTGGTCAATATTGGCGTGCAAATACCATGCTAATGACCAATCATCAAAATGGTAAAAGTACCATTTTGCAATGGGAAAACTTTAAATTTGGCAATGGCTTAAGCGCTAGAGACTTTGACAGAAACACCCTAAAGAGGGCACGCTGATATTGTTCTCTTGATGATACTCTTAAACCCCTATTGTTATTATTTTTTAGAAACTTATGCCTGAAAACCTTTTACTGAGCATTATTCGAAATAATATATTATTTTTAGATATAGAGGATTCAGTTTTAAATAAAATCGTTCCATTATTAGACTTTAAAGAATTTACCGAAAACACGACTATTTACAGCAAGGGCGATATTTCTAACGGACTGTATCTGGTTATAAAAGGGGATATAGAAATATTCGCAGAGCGGGACGATAAAAAATATTTCCTATCTCAACCTTCTATATCATATTTATTTGGTGAGTTTCTTCTACAAGGCAAAAGCGAACGCTCTACCAGTGCCAAGACATTAAGCCAAGCCCAGTTATTATTTTTTAGTCGCGCTAATTTTAATTTATTTTTTGATTCGTTCCCAGAACAAGGGAGTATAATTGCTGCCCGAATCCTAAAACGTTTACATTGGAACCAAGCGACATTGGCCTTGAGGCTGAGCCATTTATTTGTAGACTTGCCTGAAGAAGTAGTACGTACAATGTTATCGCAAATGGAAATACAATCCATTCCCTCGAACACATTGCTTACTACCCAAGGAGCCATTTCAAAAGAACTGTGGGTTATTATTGATGGGCAGTTTCAGCTCAGTAAAAAAACACCAGAAGGAAACACTATAAAATTAGCCGTTTTAGGGAGAGGAGAAGCTATCGGCGAGGTCGGTGTCAGCTGTGAAATCCCTCGTAGTTCTGATGTTTTGGCAACACGCGATTCTACCGTTGCAAAATTGAGTCGTGAGTCATTTGAATCATTATTAAAGAAATACCCTGTTGAAATATACCAAACATTTGTTAAGAGTATTGTCAGTCATTTGAGCAAAAAATATTCCAACAAAGTTAAACCAGCAGAAACCTTTGTTTTAATCTTTTTATCTACAGATTTAGACCAAAAAAACATCACCCAACAACTCGTTGCCGCTCTTAAAAACCATGGCTCAACTCATGCCCTGCACAGTCAAGATATTGACCGTGCTTTTTCGCATAAGGGTTTAGCCCAAACAGCCTTTACTGACCCCGTTAATGAGGCTCTACTACAATGGTTGTCAGAACAGGAAATAGCTCATCGTCATATTATCTATATTGTTGATAATGAAATGTCTAACTGGACAAAACGATGTTTACGACATGCTGATCATCTGGTTTTTTGTGCTAACGCACTTGATGACCCAAATACAAGAAAGCTGGAAACGCTTATTTTGCATGAAATCTCCACTAAACCCATAAAAAAAACATTACTTCTAATCCATCCTAATACCACTAAAATAGCGAATAATACCAACAGCTGGCTTACAAACAGATCTATTACTTTGCATCATCATATAAGAAAAGATAGCTTGGCTGATTTTGATAGGGTTGCGCGTTTTTTAACAGGAAATGCAATAGGCGTAGTATTAGGTGGCGGTGCCGCAAGAGGCTTTGCTCATATTGGCGTATTGCGAGCCTTTGCAGAATTGAATATTCCTATTGATATGATAGGTGGGAACAGTATGGGAGCCATTATTGCTGCTCAATATGCCATGCAATGGGATTATCAGGATATGATTGATAAAACCCAATATTTATGCCGCAAAGGTGATAAATTGACACTCCCTATAAGCTCTATTTTTTCAGGGAAAAACATGGTGAAAGGATTGATTTCCATGTTTGGGGAAAGCCATATTGAAGATCTTTGGTTACATTTTTTTTCTATTTCATGCAATATTAGCAAAGCAACGGTAATGACTCATGACAAAGGAGCATTAGTTTCAGCTCTTTTAAACAGCAACTCACCACCCGGTTTATTCCCACCGCAAATTGTTAATGGCGACCTATTGGTTGATGGAGCCTTATTAAATAATGTGCCCATAGATGTAATGGCTCAATTTAATGAAGGAGGTACAATTATTGCTGTTGATGTGAATGCGCGAGAGGATTTACTTAATAATACCAATAATACAGGGAGCATGAGTGGCTGGCATTTATTTATTAATAAAATCAACCCCTGGGCTGAGAAAATAAAAAACCCCGGTATCATCGAAATATTGGCACGAGCAGGAATTATTGGCGGTCTGGCGCAGAGAAAAAAACTAATAAACGGTGTGGCTGATTTATATATGCAACCTCCCGTTAATGGCTTTCCATTGTTAGTCTATAAAAATGCAGAAAAAATAGAAAAAGTCGGGTATTTATATGCCAAACGAGCTTTACAGGAATGGCAACAAACAAGGAGTTAGGAACGAGAATTTAATAATATACGAAAGTTTGACACAGGATTTTGGTTTCACAGTGGTGTTAGCCAAATAGGCGCATA
>CAZNGU010000421.1:0-2893 GCA_964572325.1 uncultured Methylomarinum sp. | reverse complement strand
TGACCAGCAAAATCGATGTACTGCATCACGCACTGTTAGTTGCTCCCGCTTTTTCCGAAAAACGACAGGCATTACAGAATGTTTTGTTATCGATGAAGGATAATCCAGCGGGACGGGATATTCTTAAAAATCTGGAGATAGAAAACTGGGAACTGATGGACAATGATGAGGCGGAGTTTCTTATTGATATGCTTGATACACTTACTCCCAACTAATTACTGGAATCATTGAATCACGCTACACCAACCCAATAACTTATGTCTCGCGTAGGGTGGGCACTGCCCACCGTTTACTCCGCCAATGCATCGACAAGACCGACACTGCGGACAATGCCCGCCCTACAAAACCACGCTAACAAAACAATTTATTATACGTGCCCGGCTTTAAGCGGAAACCTTTCAGAGTTTTCGATAGATTCAACAGTCAAATCAATATCGATATCGCCCTCATCAGCCGCTGATGAAAGTGGCGGGGCTTTTGCGTTTTATTGCAAAAGGCGCGACATTTTTGGCAGTCTGCTGGATGAGTTTGTTAGGCCTTGCTCGCACTTATTGGTTTTGATAAATCATAAGTAAATACTCTGATTCCTTCAAGAACCGGTGGGCTTGCTTGATTTATTTTCATCTTCAGTCTGTAGTCCAAATCGACTAGTTTAGTATTAGGCTTACCAAACCAGTCACCTTTAAAACCCAAGACGCAATATGCCCCATAGTTTGTACCTATATTTCTCATGTATGCTGGCAATTGCGTTTCCAGCCCATGTTCAAGGTCATTTGCATGTGCTCGTTTAAATTCTACTGCTAACTTCGCAAACCCACCACCTTCAAGAGGAGCGATGAAAAGGAAGTCTAAATCACCAACTCCTGCTTTGTATTCAGGAATTACCTCTATGTTTGCCAACAACATATGATCAGATAGAATACAATTAATAATTGGGTGAATGTCTGGCTCTTTTTTGGGTGTTCTTTTTATTATTTTCTGTCCGTCATACTCTATATTCCAGAATGATGTAGCGGCACCTGCCTTATTAATTTTTTCTTGGATGCTGGCAAGACCACCATAAACTTTAGACCGAAACTCTTCCTCTGAATTGTATGCATCATGAGGAATTAAACTTTGTTTACGTGCCCAAGCTACGATGGAGATAGGCACAGAGGCTGGGGTAGTCTCGCTATCTGAATAGATACCATGCTTTCCTAAGCCAACGGGGCCGTTCTTATCTATTTCACCGCAAGACACGCGAATCTTATCAATATTCCAATATGCATCTACCCTTACTTGATCTAGGTTGCTTGGTAGTAATTTCAGATCAACAATAACACCAACTTCATTTCGCCTAAGTTGTAATTCTCCGTTTTCAATTTTTAATTCGAAAATAAATCTGTCACCTGTAACACGGAAGATAACATTGTCTTTTAGTAAATGCTTTGATTGCCACGATGAGTTAAAAACAAGCATACCGTGAGAAACAAGTAAATCTCCCGGTGTTGCAAATCCTTTGAGCTCTGACGCTATGTATATTTCGGGCATATTGTGGTGAAAATCATTTAGTTACATGAGGCCTAACAGACCAATAAAAATAATTCGGACTTTGCTCCTCTACATTTAATATGGTTTTGACTGTTTGTGTATGCATAATTCAACATTTTGTACACTGCGCAGCGCAAAAAATGGCGTATAAAATGGTCAAAGTTGATGCACTTGTTATGTTAATTTCACTTTAGAGGGCTAAACAATATGACATAGAGGCAAAGTAAGAACCATACTATAATAAACGGGATCCTTGGTTTAATAAAAAGAAGAAGCGACCTATTGAATACTTTACGAATAATGTAATCTGAAAACACCCCACTTATAAGGGCGTAAACTCCAAAAACAATATCACTTTCTACAGAAAACCCGAGAGCAAACCCAATAAGAAATGGCCCCAGTGAGGCAGGTACTGCAATTATAAAAAAAACTGCAATCCATTGCGGCGCTGTAAATACTGATACATCTTTTATATCATTAAACTCTGATGTGCTCTGCTTTCTCATAAATTTTTACATCAATAAATCATGTCTAATAAGTGTTTGCTATTTGCTGACTATGCTGTTTGCCATAATTATAATGTTCTTATAGTCCAATTCTGCGCTCTCCTTGATTAATGGCTCAATATCTTTAAATAATGATGCCATCCATGGATCCTGCATGTACCTCATAAACATTCTAGTGGCAAGCATTTGTAGCTGTTCAAGTTCGTTTACTGGCGTATTTAGTGGTCTAATGTCGCCGTTTGCGGCTGGGGGTAATACGCGTGCAAGTCTTTTTAATTGTTGCCCTGTAGCATATAGTTGTTGGCTTGGCGTTTGTTGTGCGGGGCCTGGTGATACACCCATATTACGAAGCCTTGCATCAAGCTCTTGTTTTCTCCGAAGTGCATTCGGGTCATACCTTGAAACTGATTTATTAAATAACGCACTGGAAAGTGCTTCCGCGCATCGTATGGCATCACCATCTACAATGAAATGCTCGCGGTTGTTTTTTACATAAGACTCAAGACTGCCAAAGTAATATGCATATATTGGATTCATGCGTACAAATGCATTTCCAAGTGCAGAGGCGCCTGTATCGCATCCATTTTTGGCGAACACATTAGATGTAATTAATAAACCGAATAAAAGTATTGCTAACAGTTTTAACTGCATGATAATTCTCCTATTTAAGTTGTTTTTGATTACTATAAATACCTTACTTTGACTCTGACATTTCACATAAATTACAATTTGGCACCCTAAAAATGACCCTTAGGGCATATAACAAATAATACTGTAACTTTATTTCTACTCTTATCCCTTAAACAAAGCAAGGTTACCCACTTCATCAACAACTGCACGCCACTCTTCAGCTACCC
>CAZNGU010000420.1:0-2893 GCA_964572325.1 uncultured Methylomarinum sp. | reverse complement strand
AACTAAAAATTGGTGGGCATTATAATAAGTATGGAAGTTATTGGCTAATTCACGCAGATAGTGGATCAACTGGTGAGGTTCATGCTGTATGGCTGAGCGCTCTAGCGTTTCTGCATATTTTGATAAAGTCGTCAGCAAAACAAGCTCATGTTCTTCTGTTAACTTATCAAGGTTTTCCATGCCTAACAGCAGATTTCTTTCCCAGCCTTTTTCATCAAGTTGGCGTAACACGCTACAAACACGAGCATGCGCATATTGCACATAAAACACGGGGTTTTCATTGGTCTTGGATGTTGCCAATTTTAAATCAAAATCCATATGTTGTTCAGATTTACGCATAACATAAAAAAAACGTGCTGCGTCAGTTCCCACTTCGCTACGTAACTGACGTAAAGTAACAAATTCACCCGAACGCGTAGACATGGGTAATTTTTCTTTGCCACGATAAAGTATGGCAAACTGTACTAACTTGACGGTTAGCTTAGTGTCATCAGCTCCTAATGCTTTCATAGCAGCTTTAACCCGGGGGATATAACCGTGGTGATCGGAACCCCATATATTTATAATCTGATCAAAGCCGCGATCTAGTTTATTCATGTGATAAGCAATATCAGATGCAAAATAGGTGGTCTGTCCATTTTCTCTGACCACCACACGATCTTTATCATCTCCCAAGCGGCTTGATGCAAACCAGCGTGCGCCTTCTTTTTTATAAATATAACCGGCTTTATCCAGGCGCATTAAGGCCTCTTGAATCGAGCCATCTTCCAGCAACTGTCGCTCAGAAAACCATTCTTGATAACTAACACCAAATTCTTCAAGGTCTACTTTAATATCTTCAAGAATAACGGATAAGCCCGCTTGAAATACATCATGATAAAGCGAGGTACCCAGCAAAGTTTTTGACCGCTCTATCAATGCATCAATATGCTCTTCTTTATCTCCTCCCTGGGGTTCATCAAGAGGTATATCCTCTAGTACCAGTTCTGCTGGTCTACGGTATTCGTTACCTGTGCTTTTATGAATATCAAAGGCAATATCACGAATATATTCACCACGATAGCCATTACTGGGAAAAGGTACAACTTCGCCGCACTCTTCCAGATAACGTAACCAGATACTGGTGGCCAGAATATCCATTTGCCGACCTGCATCATTTACATAGTATTCTTTAGATACTTCAAAACCCATGGCGCTTAACAGGTTAGCAACGGCTGAGCCATAGGCGGCACCTCTACCATGACCTACGTGCAGTGGCCCTGTTGGATTTGCTGAGACAAATTCCACTTGAATTTTAGTGCCGGCTCCCATTTGGCTTAGGCCAAACTGATTGCCTGCTTCGTGAATATGCTTAACAATCTGAAACTGGGTATCGGCATTAATAAAAAAATTAATAAAGCCAGGGCCTGCAATTTCTATTTTGGCTATAGCTGAATCCTCAGCCAGCACTTTAATGATTTTTTCAGCTAACTGTCGGGGGTTGGATTTAGCTGGTTTTGCCAGAATTAATGCAAGATTGGTTGCGAAATCACCATGCTGCTTATCTTTTGTGCGTTCTATATTTATTTGAGGACGTAAATTTTTTTCCAGAATGCCTTCAGATTTAAGACTTTCAACCGCTTGTTGAAGCAGAGATTCCAGCTTTTGTTTCATTATAATGAGTGACTAAGGTCTATCGAGCACTTTATTATCCATGAAAAAATGATATTTCCCTAATGAGGTTTCAATTTTAGGTAAAATAATTACGGTTACCCTTTTTTTGTTTAGCCATCAATTCAGCATCAATTGAATATTCATTTATGATTAAACTTTACTTAAACGATATGGAAATGCTCTGTGCTGCGGGCAATAATCGGGAACAAATATTATACCGGGTACAACATGGTGATCGCTCTGGACTGATTTTAAGTGATGAATTTAGCCAAAACCCTGTCTATTTGGGTAAAGTACAGGCAGAATTACCTGACATAGAAAAAAAATACAGTGTTTATGATTGTAGAAATAATCGCTTGCTTCTTGCAGTTTTAAGTCGAATACAGACAACCATAACAGCGATGCTAAAACAGTATGGCGCGAGTAGAATTGGGCTGGTTTTAGGGACAAGTACCTCAGGCGTAAGAAGTACTGAGCTGGCACTTAAATCAGTCGCAAAATATCAACATAAGCCGGAACAATTTCATTACAAACAGCAACAATTAGCCGGTGGAGCCGATTTTTTAGCGCATATCCTGGGCATTAAAGGCCCCGCTTTTGCTATTTCAACCGCATGTTCATCCAGTGGTAAAGCCTTTGCTTCGGCACGTAGATTGATCCAACTGGGTTTATGTGATGCGGTTGTTGTGGGCGGTGCAGACAGCTTGTGTCAATTTACTGTACAAGGCTTTAGTGCCCTGGAATCGGTATCAGCTGGGCTTTGTAAACCATTTGGACAAAATCGGGACGGTATTAATTTAGCAGAAGCGGTCAGTTTATTTATTTTAAGTAAACAGGAAAGCAAGGTGGAATTACAAGGTATCGGTGCCAGCAGCGATGCCTATCATTTTTCCGCTCCTGACCCAAAAGGGATTGCCGTTATTGACGCCATGAACAAAGCCTTGCTCAATGCCAACAAAACAGCCGCAGAGATTGATTATATTAATATGCATGGTACAGCAACCCCTTTAAATGATGCTATGGAAAGTGCCGCGGTGCATCAGGTTTTTGGTAATCAAGTGGCTGTCAGTTCAAGCAAAGGTATGACCGGCCACGCCTTAGGGGCTGCAGCAGCACTTGAATTAGGGCTTTGCTGGATGTTAATTAATGAAAACCAGCACTTAATAATACCCAATATTAATGATGACAAACTAGATCAGGTACTACCCCCACTGAATTATGCGCAACCCGGACAAAAATT
>CAZNGU010000419.1:0-2896 GCA_964572325.1 uncultured Methylomarinum sp. | reverse complement strand
TTATGGAGTAAACCTGGTAAAACCGACTATCCTTTACTCTTATAGCCTCATGGATACTAAAGAGTAGGTATGAAATAATCCATGAGAGATATATTGCGGGCTACAGTCCGCAATATATTACCCCACTGAACTAAGGATGGTACATGAAGTGACTTATTTCATGTATGGCCCTAAATAATTAAATAATAGACTCTGTCATCGTTAAGTAAGGAAAAATTATTTAACTGAAGTTCGCTTTATTATAAACAGACATGTCCCTTGGGTAGCAGTATTTTCACATTTAACGGCGATACAGCCAAAAAATATGCAATCAGGAAGCAATAAAAAAACCATCATTATCTTCAGTTTTTTATGCTGCTGTCTACTTTTAGCACCAGCCACAGTTCATTCTAGCGCAGCCTCAATTGTAATCGAAGAAAATACCGGAAATATTATCCATCAAAGTCATTCCAGTCAGCTATGGTTTCCGGCATCACTGACAAAGGTAATGACACTTTATCTGGTATTTAAAGCATTAAAGCATGGTCAAATTAAACTACAGGATAAACTGACGGTATCAAAACTAGCCGCTAGCCAACCGCCCTCTAAACTGGGGTTGACCCCAGGAAAAACCTTGACCATAGAACAGGCAATTTTAGCTGTTGCCACCCGGTCTGCTAATGATGCCGCTTATTTATTAGCTGAACACCAAGGTAAAACCGAAAAAAACTTTGCCCTAAAAATGACCATACAGGCAAAAGCATTGGGCATGAACAATACCCGGTTTTTCAACGCTAATGGACTACCCCATGGCGAACAGGTTACAACAGCTCGAGATATGGCCGTTTTAGCGCGGGCAATACTGCATGATTTCCCAGAATATTATAAATACTTTTCAACGCCAAACTTTACTTACAATAAAAGATCATATTCTAATATCAACGGGTTTTTAAATGCCTATTCAGGCGCTGACGGTATCAAAACAGGTTTTACATGTGGATCAGGATACAATTTAATTGCCTCTGCCACACGCAAAAATAAAAGGTTAATAGCTGTAGTTATGGGTGCTAAAAGCAGTTATGCGCGAACTAAAGAAATGAAAGTTCTACTGGATAATGCGTTTAAGAATATTGATACTTACACTCTCACAAAAAATATTGTTACCCCACTGCCTAAAACTTTAAAACCAGCAATATATCTATTGTCCACAACTCAATGTAACCAGACTTATAAGGCATCATCTTATAGAAACAGAATTTCAGGCTGGACAGTTGCTTTTGGTGCATTTGTTAAAAAAAGCGACGCAAAAGAATTACTCAGGAAAGTTAAACCAAAAATGATGCGCCAGGCAAAATATGGACATCCTGTTATTTTAAAACGAATGATTAATGGCGTTTATCTCTGGCATGCACTCTGGTCAGGATTGAAAAAAACTCAGGCAGGAAAGATATGCAAAACGCTCTGGTCAAAGGATGAATACTGTAGAGCCATGCACCCTATCCTTTTTTCAAAAAAATAAAATATTTCTTAACCTATCACAGTTTATTCTCAATTTTGACGTTAAGACCATACAATATCTTCCGACCACCGATTGCTGTTCCTGACACAATTCTATCTCTTGTATAAACCACAGGGCGGTAATGTATGAAGATATTGCAAGGAGCAATATATCTGAATATACAGTCAATGCTGTTGACTTAAGCCTAATACTATTTGGGTATTATTTTTTAGGAAGTGAGGATTCATCCTCGCCAGTCACATGCAAGGCTAAAGAGACTGTGAAAGTATTCGCTCTAATCCCCCTCTTTAGCAAAGAGGGGTTAGGGGATAATACTGCTTACTTAACGGCTCATTATCCATATATTTCAATAATATAAAGTGTTTTATGAAGGTTAAGCTCTCCTTTGTAATCGGATATAATTGAATTACCAAACAAAATCAATCTGATTAAAGAGCTTAACCTTGTCAAATAATATAAAAAAAACGGCATTACATCAAATTCGTCAATTCAAAAAGTCCCTTTTTCAATTTTCCCATCTTCCTTTTTCAGGTATTTTATCCACGGATGCTTTGGAGCAAATTATTGAGCATTCTGCAAATAGTAAGGATCGAATCTATACGCCATTAGTCACACTCAAAGCTTTTATTTTTCAAGTGCTCAGCACTGATGGTTCCTGTAGGCAAGCAGTCAACCATGTTCTTTCAGAACGGTTATATCAGGGCTGCTCTGCCAATTCAATAAAGACGGGTGCCTATTGTAAAGCCAGAAAACGCTTGCCTCATAAGCAGCTAAAGCAGGCTGTTGAATCCTCCGGGAAAACATTGCACCAACAAGCGCATAAAACATGGTTATGGAAAGGCCATAATACTTTACTCACCGATGGCACCACGGTGCTTATGCCCGATACGCCGGAAAATCAGACCGATTATCCGCAGCAATCCTATCAAAAACCTGGCCTGGGTTTTCCTATTGCCCGTATTGTCGGACTCATTTCGTTAAGTGTCGGCTCGGTTGTTTCTTATTCCATGGGCCCCTATCAAGGCAAGGGTAGTGGAGAAACCTCATTATTCAGTCGAGTTATTGATGCTATTGCCAAACATGATCTATTACTGGCAGATCGGTATTACTGCACGTGGACAATTATTGCACTGTTGATGCAGCAAGACTCACATATGCTGGTTCAAAACCACGCCCAGCGAAAACCAGACTTTCGTCGAGGCAAAAAACTGGGGGTAAAAGATCACCTTATTGAATGGAAAAAGCCTAAGCGAAAACCTGACTGGATTACTCAGAACGATTATGATGTTTTACCCAGTGTGATACAGTTTAGGGAATTCTCCGTCAAGGGTCGTGTCTATGTAACCACGGCGAAACGGTTCTGTATAAATTAATATAACAAATCAAGTAAATACAATT
>CAZNGU010000418.1:0-2898 GCA_964572325.1 uncultured Methylomarinum sp. | reverse complement strand
CCGCACAATAATTGACCCAGCAGGGTTTTTTCATAATAAACAAAGTGTTATCATTCAAATCTATTGCTCTTGCCAATCCAATATCCCACTAAGATATTTAAAATAAATAAAGGTGTTTTTTAATTACACCTGGAGGATAAAAATGAAGTTTTTTAAATACGGACTAATCCCGGCTATTTGTTTGACTATCGCACTATCAGGTTGCGGTGGTGAAGAAGCACGTAAAGCCTCTTTTCTGGAAAAGGGTAAAACATACCTTGAAGAAGGTAACTACGACAAAGCCAAGATTGAGTTTAAAAATGTTTTACAGATAGACCCTAAATATGCGGAAGGTTATTACATGATGGGCCTACTTGAAGAAGAACGTAAAAACCTGCGCCCTGCATTTGCCAATTATCAAAAGGCGGTAACACTTGATCCTACTCACATAAAGGCACATGCAAAACTGGGCCAATTTCAACTGATGAGCGGGAACATTGATAAAGCTAAAGAAGCGTTGGATACCATTACTGCACTAGACCCACGGAGTATAGATGGAAAACTGCTTAAATTAATCATTCTTTCGCGAACGAAAGATAAAGCAGCAATACCTTATGCCAAAGAGCTACTTGCAGAAGATCCAAAACAAATTGATACAGCCCGTATCCTGGCGCTGCTTTATATAAGGGATAATGAACAAAATAAAGCGATTAAGGTGTTAAAAGAAAGCATAGCCAATATACCCAATGACGCATCATTGAGGGTACAGCTCGCGTCAATTTATGTGCAGAATAAAGATTTCAATAATGTAGAAATAATATTGAAAGAAATAATAGCTCTTGATCCGGAAAAACTTGATCCGCGCGCTAAATTAGCCTCATTCTATGCAAGTAATAATGAAAATGATAAGGCTGAAAAAACATTACAGGAATTGATATCACTTGATCCAACCGATGTAAATAGATATTTACTGTTAGTTGATTTTCAGACCAAACGCAAAAGTGTCAGCGAGGCAGAAAAAACACTCCTGTCAACCATAAAATTGTTCCCCGAAGAAAATAAACTACGCTTTGTTTTAGCCGAATTGTACACAGCCATTAACTCCAGCAAAGCACAGGATGTATATCAGGACATTATCGATCTTAATGGTTTTGGAACAGCCGGCATCAAAGCAAGAAATAAACTGGCAAAAGCTGCATTAAGCCAAAAGAATATAGAAGGTGCGAATCAGATCATCGAAGAAATCTTGGACAAAAACCCTCGTAACAACGATGCTTTATTGCTAAAAGGAAGGATAGCGGCTTTAATAAAAGAATATGATACCGCAATTATCGCATTTAGAACTGTAGTAAAGGAACAGCCTGATTCTATAGAAGCGGTGACATTACTTGCTGCTTCGCACCTGCAAAACAATGAACCGGAACTGGCTGTAGAAGTCCTGAGACGCGGGATTGATAGTGCGCCTGACAATCCCAGAATGTATATAAACTATGCTAATTATTTGAAAAAAACAGGAAAGTTTGACGCAGCTGAAAAAGAAATTAATAAATTACTGACCGTTTTACCCAATAATCTTGAAGCATTAAAGATGAAGGTTGGATATGCAGAAATCAGAAAAGATATGGATGAAGTAATCGCTACGATTCAAAAGATAAAGACTGCGCATCCGAAAAATTCTGAAGGTTACCATTTAATGGGTAATTATTATGCCATTAACAAACAGTATCCTGACGCACTTAAAGAATACGAGTCAGCATTAAAGAGAGCTAAGACATTATTACCTTCTTTAGCCTCGATTATAAAGCTCCACCTGGTGCAAAAACAGTATAACCAGGCGATTACTCGTTTGAAAAATATTATTAAAGAACAGCCTGAAAATGCAATACCTCGTGAATTATTAGGTGAGGTTTATATTGCACAGAAAAAATACGCCAAAGCAGAAAAAGAAATTCAAAATGCTATTGAACTAAATAACAAGTGGCCGTTGCCCTATACAAGTCTTGCGGCTCTCTATATTTCACAAAATGACAAAGAAGGCGCCATTCGCATTTATGAGCAGGCTCTTGAAATCCTGCCAAAAAATATACGAATTATGGAAAAGTTAGCCCAAGTTTATGAGCGTCAGAAGGATTATAAGAATGCGATAAGCACCTATGAAAAAATTCTAACTATTGAGCCTGCCAGTGCTTTGGCTGCAAACAATCTTGCGGTTCTTTTGGCCAATATAAAAGGTGATGCAGCCAGCCTGCAAAGAGCAAAAAAATTGGCCATACGCTTTGAGCAATCAACCCAACCCGGTTTTCTGGATACAATTGGCTGGATTTATTACAAAACAGGTGAGTTCGAGAAAGCACTACCGATTCTTGAAAAGGCTATTGAGAAAACCGGAAACATCCCCATATTTCAGTACCGCCTGGGTATGACATATTACAAAATGGGTAATCAGGATTCCGCCAAAATCTACTTGAAAAAAGCGCTTGAAAGTGGCAAGACATTCGAGGGGCATGAAGAAGCAAAGAAAATTCTTTCTATGTTGCCTTAAGATACAGGTTAGATCTGGACTGAAGTGGACTTTTCATTAAAACTATTCAGTACCATCACCAATATGATCTGCTAACGTAGGGTGGACACGATTTTTGTGTCCACCCTACACTTGCTTACCCTCATTAAGGACTGTGATCAGCGGTTCTAGATAAGCTTCATAATTTTTCCAGCGAGCTACGGACTTCCCATACATCGGCTGACGCACCTGGTTATAACTGGCCGTTTTTGCAACCCTGTCACTCTTATGAAATTGCAGGCAGCGGTCATCCCACTCCAGGCCACAGAATTCGACCATACTACGACTGAAGCGTTCCTGATCAGTCACCAGCTCTTCGTAACTTATTTCCAGTATGGGGATGCTAAGTACTTCTTGCC
>CAZNGU010000417.1:0-2911 GCA_964572325.1 uncultured Methylomarinum sp. | reverse complement strand
TTTTCGCCGGGTATTTCTGAGTCCGTAAGCACTGCTGAAAAATGCCAGATTTTGCAGGACACTCAACTGACTGTAGAGTGAAAATTTTTGCGACATATAACCTATACGCGCCCTGGCTTTGGCTGCTGCTGTACGGAGATTAATACCGGCCACCGATAATTGGCCATTGCTTACCGGTAATAAACCGCAAAGCATTCGAAAAGTAGTAGTTTTACCCGCACCATTAGCACCTAATAAACCAAATATTTCCCCTCGCTTGACGCTAAAACTAAGCGCTTTGACCGCCTGAAACTGACCAAACCAGCGATCTACACCATTGACCTCAATAATATGCTCATTATTTGAAGATTGACTAATGGGCTTAAGGGTCTCCGTAGGGACTATTTTTATACTGTTATATCGGGGTTTTAATAAGGCAATAAAAGCATCTTCCAGACGTGTTTGAACAGCTTCAAATTGAATGCCTTTAATGATTGGTAAAGTTGAATCTGCTTGCAATACGACACGAACTTTTTCACCTTGAATAACCGTATCTATAAAATTATCTCGAAGACTTAATTGCAGTTGTAATTGACGAATACTTAGATCTTTTGCTGTCGCAGCAAAACACAAGCCCTGCATTTTACGGTTAAAAAAGTCGGGGGTGTTTTGCTCCAGACATTCACCCGCATCCATCAAAATAACCTTACTACAGCGTTCGGCCTCATCCAGGTAAGCAGTACTCATCAGTACCGTCATGCCATTATCAGTAACCTGTTGCTGTATTATGCGCCATAGTTCACGCCTTGAAAGAGGGTCAACTCCAACGCTGGGCTCATCCAGTAACAATAATTTAGGTCGACTTAATAAGGTGCAGGCTAATCCTAGCTTTTGCTTCATACCCCCTGATAATTTCCCTGCCAAACGCTCATTAAAGGGACTTAAACCAGTCATTTTTGTCAACTGTTGAAAGCGTTGTTGACGCTCTTTTTGTGGGATTTGATGGAGATCCGCATACAGATTAAGGTTTTCGAGCACACTCAGGTCTTCATATAAACCAAAACGCTGCGGCATATAAGCAATTTGGGCGTGTATTTGTTCTGTATGATTGATACTATCCAGGGAAAACACTCTGACTGTGCCTGTATCAGGGACTAATAAACCACTGGCTAAACGTAATAAAGTCGTTTTACCGGCACCATCTGGCCCAACCAGAGCCGTCACCTGACCTGTTTTAATAGAGAGGCTAATATCCTTTATCGCATCAATGCTTGCCTGACCCGTTTTGAAAGACTTGCTGACCGACTGAAAAGTCAAAGCTGCATCAGTCACAGGGCTTCTTACCTTTATTTTGTTGATTGACATCATGAGGAATGGAAATGCTAACAGTAACAGGCATGCCCAAACGTAATTCATTTTCCGGGTTACAGGCAAAAACACGTACTTGATAAACCAGGCTTGATCTAAGTTCTGTGGTTTCTACAGTTTTAGGGGTAAACTCAGCGCTTGGAGAAATAAAACCTACCCAGCCTTTATATATTTTATCGGGATAGCTGTCTGTAGTAATTTCTGCAGCCATACCTTGTTTAACTTTACCTAACTGATTTTCCGAAACAAAAACTCTTGCCCAGACGGGATCAGTCAATGCCAATGTATAAACAGGGCTATGTGCATCAGCCATATCACCCGGTTCAAGAATACGGTCCTGAATGATGCCCGCACTGGGTGCATACATGTGAGCATCATCCAATATTTTTTTGGCCAGTTTAACTGCAATTGCATCTGCTTTTAAGCGGGACTTTGCGGCTAGAATATCTTCTATTCTTGGTCCTATTTGTGCCAATTTTAACAACTCATGCAATGCGTTTAACCTGGCTTTTGCCTGATCGAGTTCAGCCTTGCTACGATCAAGGGCTTCTTTAGAAGCTAACCTTTTCTTTACCAATGAAGTTTGACGTTTAAATTCCTTTTCGGCAAATCTAACCGCTGCTTTTGCAGCGTTAACATCGGCCAGGGCTTTATCTATATCTTCTGGTCGTGAGCCGGATTCAAGCCGGGCAACTACTTGTTGTTGCTCTTGCCAACGTGCCTGGGCAATATCCAATGCATATTGAAAACGAAGTAAGTCCTGCGTGGCTAATAGCTGACCTTTTTTAACCCGGTCACCTTCTTTAAGCAACATGGTTTCAATATGCTCCGGGTCATGAAAGGCCAATTCAACTTGTCGTATATCAATATTTCCATATAAGCGTATTGTATTGCTGTCTTCAGAGCTTGCATGACTAAAATACCAGCCTAGGGTACTTAAACTGACTAAAAGTACGACGATAATAAATTTTAATTTCATAGTAAGTTGCCCTTTTTATAGATGAATGGCTATCATTAACGTAAAGGTGGGTAAAAAAGATTGCTCATCCCTTCAAAAGTGTGCCTGATTTTTCTCGGTGTTAGGTGGCTTGGTAATAGTAAATCAAATTACTGGAAAGATTTATAGCTATTGCAGCTTTCTGTGTATGATTTTAGTTTTAAAAACTTATTTTTTATACACAAGACCGTAGAGGAGCCGTATATCGTAAGCCAACCTATTTTCGCTGAGTGGCTGAGACTTGTGGGTAATCAGGTAATATTTTGTAAGGTTTGTTCTCTATTTTTCTTTCTCGACTTTAATTTTCGCTTTAAAAGTATCCCCATCGCGATCTTCGACAAATTCTATTTTGTCATAGGCTTTAAGAGCTCTACGAATACCACTTCCTAGCCCTCTATAGGGAAGTAACTTGGTGGCAAATGATGCAAGGATTGGGTTTCTAATATTTGAATTGCCATTTTTAATGTTCGCAATGGTTAAGTTATTGGGTAGATGTCCTGGGCTGATGATTTCAATCCGGTCACTAAAAATAAAAATTCGTACAGGGGCAGAAATAAAATAATCTCT
>CAZNGU010000416.1:0-2912 GCA_964572325.1 uncultured Methylomarinum sp. | reverse complement strand
CTTCAACAGGGAGCTCCATTCCAGTCATAGAACTGCCTTTATATGGCACTGAGTAGCGTGTGCCATTAAGCATTACCAAAACCTGATTATTGACCGGATTTTGGATGCCACGCATAGAATACATGGCATCATTGGTCACCGCCTGTATGCTGACATGTAAACCAGGCACTGTTTCTAAAACCTGACTCAATTCCGTCGCGCCCATGGCTTTAATCTGATCGGCAGTAATCACTGTGGTCACTGCAGCAGACTGGTAAACGGGTTTTGCTGTACCTGTTGCAATACTCACCGAAATATTAGCTAATTCCAGCGGAGACATGGAAAAAAAATCATCCATAGGCGGCTCAGCAGCTATTGCACTACAGTAAAAAAGATAGCATGCTATGGCAGAAAAGTTCTGCAAGCTAAATTTAATCATTGCTTATACTCTGCATATATCTAGGAGGCTGTCCGAGAATAGAAACCGTCGCGAGGGAAAGCCATTTTGAGTCAGTTTTTTCGTTCATTTGAGGCGAATAGTTGTGCTATTTAACGAAAATGAACGGGGAAAATGGCCAAAATGGTTTTTTCCGCAGTAGGTTTTCTATTCGCGGACAGGCTCCTAAAGTGAAAGATTAATAAAATTAGTAATTTATAGTTCATCATGTCTAAAAATGAAAATCTGCTTTAAAAAACACACTAGGTTCAACATTTGTTGCCTGGGTCTCTACAGTAGAACCACGAAATTCACGATGTTTCCCTAATAAATTCTGGCCTATTAATGACAATTCTACTGCTTTATCAACTTTCCAGGCAACTCGTGTATCGATAGTGAAATAAGAATCCACGGCTTCTTTCGATGTTTCAGGGGCTGCTCTAACCAAATCCACATAACGCAAGCTTGAATCCATCTGCCAACTGTCAGATACTTGCCATAAGGAGCGCAGAGAAAACTGGTGCTGAGGTGTATCACCTTCATCAGCTTCTTCTGTATTATCATTACTGGCAGATGTAGGATGCAATTGTATTTGAATAAAAGAATACCCACCTTGCAAACGCCAAGTTTCGAAAACTTGCCAAGTTGCTGCTAATTCCAGTCCGTACGATTCGCCCTCTAGTTCATTATCTAAAACCAATGGTACAACATTTGGTGTACCCTGAATGACTACTCCTCTTTCAAGAGAGCGAAGATTCTGGTAATTATTATAAAATAAACTAATATCAAAGCTAAATTGCTCATTTAAAAACCGGTATCCTGTTTCATAGGATAGCAAATTTTCTGCATCCATATCTCGACTACCCACAATATTTAATGCCAGTGGCCCTGGGAGAATTGTGCGTTGTAAAATAGCATCTTGCTCTATTCTGCTAGGTATTCTAATGGCACGCGAAACAGCCGCCCAGACACTATGTCCGGCAAATGGTTTCCAGAGTAGTCTTGCGCTAGGCTGATATTCAAACCCTGTCACACTATTATGTTCAACTTTACTTCCTAGCGTTAAGATCAATTGCTCATCAATCAAGCTAATCTCATCTTGAAAAAAGCCACTATAGATATAGTCCGATCGGCTTGCGGGGGAAAGCCTCATGAGAGTTCCTGCGGAAGTTTCATCGCTAATATACCGAAAACCCAGTCCCCATATAACTTCCTGCTGCATAAATGTCTTGAAACGATGCTGAAAATCAAGATCAACTGTATCACGACTGTCTTTCACAAAAAAATGTTCGCGATCGGTACGATCATAATAAGATTGGAAACTAAAATCCGAACCATCAGCCAGCTCTCTTTGCCAGTGAAATAAAACATTGGCACCAAAAACATCGGCTTCACTAGCAAAAGTCCCAAAAGGGGCTGTATCCAAATTTGATATGGCACGCTCACCTTCTTTACCGGCATAAATATCACTTTGTAAAGTAAGCTTGTCTTTTTTACTGGGCTCGGTATCTATTCTAAAACCGACTCGCCCCATGCGCCAATCATCGACACCTTTTTCTGCTTTGGTTTTTTCAAAACCCTTGGCATAAACTCTGTAGTTTGTCTCTGCATTAATTTTCCCTCCATATCTAACCGTCAACTTGGCTCTTTCTTTATTCCCAGCCAGTGCACTGATTAATAGCCCCGAACTATCCCTGGAATTTTTTGTAATAATATTTATCACCCCATTAACCGCATTGGCTCCCCACAGGGTACCACCAGACCCTCTAATTACCTCAATCCTGTCGATATCTTCCAATACCGTATCGACAGTATCCCAATAGGCACCACCAAAAAAAGGTGAATAGACACTGCGCCCATCCATTAAGATTAATAGCTTATTAGAGAAAATATCATTAAAACCACGTATAGAAATCGCCCACTTATTAGCATCTAGTTTAGCTACCTGAACCCCAGGCACTAAACGTAAAGCATCAGGAATAGCTGTTACCCCAGAACGTTTAATATCTTCCTGGCTTAATACAAAAATGGATGCCGCTACATTACTTTTTTTTTGTTTTTTTTTCGCTACCGAGGTAATTTCAATATCACCCAATTGTTGCAAACTTAACTCAAAAAATGTGCTCCTCAGTTCTTCACTTTTTAGTTCAAAAACAAGACTATTAAGGCAAAATAACATAAATAACCGCAAAAAAAACAGTTCAGTATTTTCCTTTGTTTGGTATACACCTACCATGATAATTCATCTAAAGGAACGGGTTTAGCAATACCATACCCCTGTGCATAATCAACACCCAGCTCACTGAGTAAATCAAAAATCTGCTGATTTTCAACAAATTCAGCAATGGTTTTTTTACCCATGACATGACCGACTTCATTAATAGATTTGACCATCGCCAAATCCACTTGATCATCAAGAATATCTTTTACAAATAAGCCATCAATTTTTAAAAAATCAACCGGCAGGTTTTTTAAATAGGCAAATGATGATAGCCCA
>CAZNGU010000415.1:0-2915 GCA_964572325.1 uncultured Methylomarinum sp. | reverse complement strand
ATACAACAATCCGATTATCTCCTGATGTCAGGTTGAATATATCTAGAGACTCTATTTTCAGAACACCTCTCATATCCAGTTTTCTTAGATTTTTTAAAGGCCAATCAGCCACTGGATAATTTTTTTCAGACAGGTAGTGGCTTATTTTAAATTTGTTTAAATTAAGCGAAAAGTCAATAGCTGGGTGGCTAAATCCTTTTATTTGAATAAAGCCTTCTAAAATGCTCTTGTCGAAACGCATCTGAAAATCGTCTGCAATGAAAGAGTCAGACGTTGCTTTATATTGTGACTTTATCGATAAATTTGTGAATGCCGATGGGTGTTGTGAGGTATAAAGGTTCAGATTAAGCTTTTCAAAAAACTCTCTTGGATTGAAGTTTGAAGTTTTTATTGTCCCGGTAAATGTGGGGGCGTTCAGGAGAGAAAAACCATGAGTATCTCCCTGAATTTCAGCGCCAGCTAATTGTAAGTTCCAGGATGGGATCGATAAAATTTCTTTGGAAAAATCCAGTACGCCGGATTCAGCTATAAAAGTAATAGGGTGTTTTTCAGCTGATTGTTCGTTGTTCTCAGGTTGAATGGTGATATGGCTATGGTTGAAATTATAATTTTCCAAGCTTGAGTCAGCTTTGATGTAACTTGTCAGGGAGATATTTTTATAAAACTGGCCTTGGTGGGTCAGGAGGCTAAAGCTGCTTTTTACCTTGGAAGCATGATCAATTGTGAGCTTGTCTGTATTGAAGAACAGATTGTCGATTGTATAAGAAGTATTAGCAAAGTCATTTTTCCATTGAATTGTGGATTGGTTAATTTCAATTTTCCCGGTGGAATTTTGGATTAGATCGCTTTTTTGCAATGCTATTATGATGCTGTGCCAATTATTTTCACCTTGGCTGTTTTTTCTCAAATTCAGTTTTAATTGATCCAGAATGACATGCTGAATAGAAAGTTGATTTTGTAGTAATGGCAATAGTTTTACCCTGAGAACCATTTTCTTGATATGGATAAATGGCTGCTCATCAAAACCTGGTAAGTTGCTTAACTCCAGATTGTTGATCTCTAGTTCTGTTTTAGGGTAAAACGAAAATTTGATGTCGGCGGGAATAGTGAGTTTTCGTTCTGTGTGGGTTTCGATAGCTGTTGTAATACGAGCCTTTAATACTTCGGTATTGACCAGACGGGGCAATGTATAGATGGCCACAATAGATATTAAAAGGGTTGACACTAAAAACAGTGTCATTACTTTTATGTATTTCATCATAATGTTAGAAAGTGTTGCTTTTATTGTTCAGTTTAAGTTCATTTACTATATGTGATAATAGGAAGTGTGATCAAGCTCATGAAATACAAGTGTAAGCATATTGTTTCAATGTCATGGTGTGTTATGCTTGCGCTCCCAATTGGGGGGTGAAGGGTAACTCCTTTAGTTTGTGGGTTGGGTTAAGTAATGTATGAACTGCATGTTGTTCTGGTCAATGCCTTGAGGCAGGGCTAGTTAAAGTATAAAAACAATTTCTGAGGAGAAATATATGCGTATTAAAGCTATTGCTGCTGTTTTGGGTGCTGCTGCTGTTATGACTGTTGGTGTTGTATCTGCTGACGGTAAAGCAACTTACGATTCTGTTTGTAAAATGTGTCATGCTACAGGTATGGCTGGCGCACCTAAAACAGGTGATAAAGAAGCTTGGGCTGACCGTATTGCTCAAGGTACTGACGTATTAAATGATCACGCTATCAAAGGTTTTAAAGGCATGCCACCTAAAGGTGCACGCCCTAGCTTGAGCGATGAAGAAGTGATCGCTGCTACTGCATATATGGTTGATCAATCTAAATAAGCAGAGTGCAATAATCCGGTTTCTATAATTTATAGTAACTCGGACTAAAAAGGGGGCGGTTTATCCGCCCTTTTTTTCGTCAAAATTAAAGTCTTAGGGACTGGTGTAGTCATGTATGATGCCTAAATTACTGCTTTTTTAGGAAGAATGGATGCGTTATCCAATATTAAAAAAATTTACAGGTACTGCGCTACTGTTATTTTTTACCTTTCTGTCGCTGGCCAGCGAACTTAAATCTGTCGATCCTGCTCATCTGTTTGTCGGGAAGGGGAACGAAGTCTCATTTGTTTTTGATAACTTACCCTCTGGTGCGAAGCTAAAGATATATCCAGGTGGGAGCTATATTAAACAGGTGTTACCTCTTGATCATGGTGTTGAGGGCTTTGTCCAGCATAATGGTTTGATCTATCTGGCTGGTCAAAGTGGCCTTCAGGTTGTTACAGATATTGAAGTAAAACCAAAAATTATTAATAGAGTGTTTGCTGATAGAAAATTGGTGCGACTGTCAGTTAGTGATAATAGATTATTTGCAGTAGATGAAGTTCATCGCGTACATGTTTATTCATTAACTGATCCGCGTTCTCCCGAACTCGTGGGAGAGTACCAATCCAAAACTGCAGTGAAATCTGTTTTTTCAACAAAATCATTTTGTTATCTGTTGTTAAAATCCGGTGGAATCATTGTTTTGAATACGATTGATCCATCAAATATTGTGGTCGCTTTTTATCTCGATACAGCAATAAAGTTTAATCAACTATCTGTAAATAATAGTACTCTTTTTGCGGTGAGTGAGCAGCATATTATAGCTTTTGGCATCAATGCTGATGGCAAATTGAAATATCGTAGCTCTTATCGAGCATCATCATCGGTGCAGGATATTATTGTGCATCAAAACATTGCTTATCTGGCACTTCAAGGTGGCGAGTTATTGTTACTGGATGTGACGAATCCTGATCAATTAGGTTGGTTGAGTAGTCATAGTAATTTGCCTGATATTCAGCAATTGAGCTATGCCAATAAAAAAGTACTGGCAACCACAAATCAAGGGGCTCAATATTTAGTTGATGTAACGATTCCAGA
>CAZNGU010000414.1:0-2916 GCA_964572325.1 uncultured Methylomarinum sp. | reverse complement strand
CCCGGAAGACATTCCTCTTGCCTGCCCCAGGTTTTCTACTACTTGAGGCAATAAATTGGCTATTGCTTCTTTGATATAAAAACTACCCAGATCCGGGTCTAACGTCAGGTTGGAACTGTCACTCACATGTTTAACTAATTCCAGTACTTTCGCAATCAAACGGGTATGCCCGGCAAATATTTCCTTTGCCGGTCCATTAAAAGCTTCTGACTCTAACCGGCTCCAGCTTGCTTTAATATTATTCCATTGTGCTGTGGTATCTAATTGCTGCCCAAGGCGTTGATCCACTTGATCAATTAAACGTATATCATCAGCAATTTGCTTTCTTTTGGCCAGGATTTTTATTTTGAAACTTTCATTACCTGCCAAATAAGCGTTGGTCATTCCTCTATGTTCTGGAAAATGCTGTATAAGCTGTCGTAGCGGTACAATATATTCAACACCTAGCTGTTCATTTTGTGAAAATTTGATCGTTCCTAGTTGCTCACTCACCAATAAATACATGGTAATAAGCAAGGGGATAATAAATGCTATTGAAATCAACAGCATTTTTTTGGAACAACTGAGCTGATTCATTAACGCGGTTGCAGGGCCTGTTAACATCTACTTCTCCAGAAAATGACGTGCTATATTTTTGTCCAGTAACTCTTGAACTGAAGTCTTATTAACTTATCAGCAACAGAACCTGAAAACTTAATTTAAATGTAGCAGATTGTCATAACTTTGACATATTAAACCAGGATAATCAGCCTATCTTTAAGAACATGAGAGAAAAAATGAATAAATACTATGACGACGCTATTGGCTTTGAACCAATATTGCCCATTGAAATTATTGATTTATTGCATATCCATAAATCATCTGACGTTGATCGGCCTCATTATGAATCATTAACGACAACGAGCCCGTTTCTTGATGAGCATGAACTAGCTATGCTTGTCTAAATCAACTGCGAGAGTTTAATAGCGTTGAATTTGAAAGACTCTATTTTTATACTCAACCACAATACTATTCATTCGAATTTCTTTAAGTTTCATACCTGTATCAAGTTGTTGACCGGGCAAATACTTTTTCATATCTATCATAATAAAACGGTCTTCCTTATTTTCTGAGTAAACAAAAACATTGATGTCAATTTCAGGTACTATTCGACGAAAGTCATAATCTAATTCAGATAAAAACGGGGGGATATTTTCCTGTTTAACTTCTTTACTGGTCTCTTCAGTAACTATTTCTAATGGAGGTTCTTCAACCAAAGCTGTTGTAATGATTGGTTCCTTTTTCGATTCCACTCTTTGTGGATTTTGCTGTTCTGGTTCAGGCGTTTCTTCTATATCATTACTAGCCAGATTTTCTTTTAAGGGCTCAGGTTTTTCCTCACCTTTTTTATCATGACTAATTTTATTTACTTTTAGCTGTTCTGCTATGGATATTTGTTTTATTGTTGTGACTGGCTTTACAGGCTCTATAGAGCCTACAGGCTGAACGGGTAGAATTTTTGTTTTCTCTTCATTCTTTAATTCTGGTTTTTCAGCAACAACCGTTTTTCTTTCTAAATCCTCATTAATATCTTCTTTTGCGAACAACCAAAAGATAAAGGTTAACAAAAACACATTGAGAATGACTAAACTAATTAACCAGATGGGATTTTTTTTCTGTACAGACGCCTGCTTTTTCAGAATTTTCTTTTCCAAGACTTCAGGTTGACGAACTTGCCTTTCCTGTTCTGATTTTCTAAGTGCATTTAAAATAATAGACATCAGTAGTCCAGCTTAAGTGTGGATGAATTATTTTGTGGATTATTATTTGATAAATGGATAAATGTCCTTGGCCCAACAATTCCATCAGTAGTTAAGTTGTGTTGTTGCTGAAACTTTATGACTTCTGTTTTTAAATTTTCATCAAAATAATCTGAATTTATTTCACTCATCATGTTTTGTTGCGTTAACGCCAGCTGTTTTCTTATCCATGGTACTATTTTAGATGATTGTCCCAAAAATGCTTCTGTAATATTCTCTATCGGTGGTTTCCATAACATCAAATAATAACCATCCCAAAATGTTAATGCCCCTTCAATAAAAATAGTTTTATCTTCATTAGCATAAAAAACCGGGTTCCCCTGTTTTAAACCCAATAATAATGCATAAAATTTTTCTGATTCAGATGATGATAACTCTAGAACCACCGGCCTATTTAGAGCAATTAAATCTTTCCAGTCTGATTTGTCCATTAAACATCGTAGTCCTGTTTTTTCTATCCCGCTGCATCCCGTTCCCTGCGATATTTCTTTACTCCATAATTTGGCCAATTCTGATATTGCAGTATTTAAAGATATATTGTGTTGCTTAAGAGCCGTAATAAAATTTTGTTGCGTTATTAATTCTAGCGTTTCTTTCTCTGCAGACTCTTTAAAAGAACCCGCTAATATTAAATGGTCATTAGTAGGCTTGGTCGGAATAAAATAGTGAATGTTCATGGCCAGACCTGCTAATAAAAGAGAAGCTAACAACGTTTTTTTAAAATATGTATTCGCCGTTGAATCAAAAACTTCATTTGCTGCTTTATTGATTGCTTTTATTGATACGGTATGGGTATTTGCTACATAAGCACCCAGTAATGCTCTATCAGATAATATATTAATCAGCCTGGGAACACCCTGTGTGAGCTTATAAACCCGCTTAATTGCACCACGACTAAAAATATTTTTATCTCCGCCACAAACTGTTAAGCGATGCTTTATATATTTTTCCGTATCCTGGTATGACAATGAGTTTAAATGATAACGCGCAGTAACACGCTGATTAAGTTGTCGTAATTCATCCAGTTCTAATAGTTTCTTTAACTCCGGTTGACCTACCAGTATAATTTGCAATAATTTTGTTTCTCTGGTTTCCAGATTAGTTAACAAACGAATTT
>CAZNGU010000413.1:0-2919 GCA_964572325.1 uncultured Methylomarinum sp. | reverse complement strand
GCTATGTCTTAGCACACCCTACATTTATAACTTAAAATACAAGACTATTTACCAGCCACAGACATTTGTTCTATTAAAATAGAGCCTGTTTGTATATTACTTCTGTAATCAATATCATTGCCTACAGAAACTATATTTTTATACATATCTTTTAGATTGCCAGCTATGGTGATTTCTTCGACCGGGTATTGAATTTCTCCATTTTCCACCCAAAATCCGGAGGCTCCACGGGAATAATCGCCTGTGACTCTATTTATACCTTGCCCCATCAGCTCTGTTACCAATAGACCGGTATTTAGCTGATTTAACATAGCAACAAAGTCATTATTTCCGGTCTCTAGCGTTAAATTATTGCTGCCACCCGCATTTCCGGTACTTTCCATGCCTAATTTACGCGCTGAATAACTGCTTAAAATATAACTTTGTACTATGCCATCTGTGACTATATCTTTGGCTTTTGTAGCTACACCTTCTGAGTCATATTGAGCACTGCCCAGAGCCATTTTTAAATGAGGTTGTTCATGAATGCGAATAAATTCCGGTAAAATTTGTATATTTAGGGAATCCAGTAAAAAACTGGATTTTCTATAGAGACTACCTCCGCTAATAGCACTGACCAAAGAGCCAATTAAACCTGAAGCTACTTCTGCAGAATATAAAACAGGGCATTGTCGGGTTGTTAAGCTTTTGGCACCTAAGCGTTCTATGGTGCGTTGCGCTGCTTTAATACCAATTGCGCGGGCGGACTCTAATTTATCAGCATTTCTAGAAACGCTATACCAATAATCTCTTTGCATATTGCCATCTCTTTCTCCTAAAACAGAACAACTGATGGAATGACGGGTTGATTGTTTCCCATGCAGAAAACCCAGACTATTACCTAAGACGGAAATGCCCTGATGGGCATTGACTGTCGCCCCTTCTGAATTAGTAATTTCAGCATGAAATGAGCGTGCAGCATCCTCACATTCGATGGCTATTTGAATGGCAGATTCTGCATTAATATCCCAGGCATGATTATTATCAAGGTCAGGGAATTCAGTGGCCAGTCTGTCTTTATCTGGTAATCCTGAACATTCATCTTCACTGGAATAATTAGCAATACTACAGGCTGCTTTGACCGTTTCTTTGATTGAATCGGAGGAAAAGTCGTTAGTGCTGGCTGAACCTTTCTTTTTTCCTTTATAAACAGTGATACCGAGTCCCTGATCACAATGATATTCAATGGTTTCAACTTCACCGAGACGTGCTGTTACAGACAGGCCGTTATCCACACTTAAGCCGGCTTCTGCCGAAGTTGCGCCCTGTTTTTTGGATTCATCCAGTAAATCCTGAACCAGATTTTTGAGTCTATTAATTTCTTCTTGGTTTTGCATTTAATTAATTATATTAAACTTGCGGATAAAAAAGAGGGATTATTACAAGCCTGTTCCACCCACGGTTAATCCATCTATTTTGAGAGTAGGCTGACCTACGCCGACGGGAACACTTTGGCCTTCTTTTCCACAAGTTCCAACACCTGGGTCTAATTCCAGATCGGTGCCAACCATGGAAACCCTGGTTAGCACATCAGGCCCATTTCCAATTAAAGTAGCACCTTTTACTGGCTGAGTTATTTTTCCATTTTCTATTAAATAAGCTTCACTGGCAGAAAATACAAACTTACCCGAAGTAATATCAACCTGTCCACCACCAAAATTTTTAGCGTAAAGACCTTTTTTTACGGATTTAATTATTTCTTCAGGATCATGCTTACCGGCAAGCATATAGGTATTTGTCATTCTAGGCATGGGTAGGTGTGCATAGGATTCACGTCGTCCGTTACCGGTTGGTTTTACGCCCATTAAGCGGGCGTTAAGTTTATCTTGCATATATGCTTTTAAAATTCCTTTTTCAATTAATACCGTGTTTTCAGTTGCTATACCTTCATCATCAATTGTTAATGAACCGCGACGATCCGGTAAAGTACCATCATCTACTACCGTACATAATTCTGAGGCGACTCTTTCACCGATTTTGCCACTAAAAGCGGAACTGCCTTTACGGTTAAAATCACCTTCCAGTCCATGTCCTATCGCTTCATGTAATAAAATACCTGGCCAGCCCGGACCGAGTACAACCGTCATATTTCCAGCAGGTGCTTCTGTGGACTGTAAATTTACTATGGCTTGTCTTACCGCTTCTTCACCATATTTAATGGCTTTATCCTGATCTAAAAAGTAGCCGTAATCTGTTCTGGCTCCTCCCCCCATGTTACCCTGTTCGCGCTTACCGTTTTGTTCCAGAATAACCGTGACATTCATTCGGGTGAGTGGCCGAATATCAGCAACGAGTGATCCGTCAATATTTGCCACCATGACTTTTTCATGCACGCCGACTAAACTGACAATAACTTCTTCTATTCGATGATCCAGTTTTCTGGTTTCAAGATCCACCTTACGCAATAAGGCGATTTTTTCCTGGTCAGCTAATGACTTTAAAGGATCAATAGCCGCATAGCGAGGTGTCCAGCCGCCTATATTAGCTATTTTATTTTTTGCTGTTTGACCTTGTCTGGCAATAGCTTTGACATTATTGGCAGCTTCCAGTAATACCGAAAGCTCAATACGATCACTGTAGGCAAAACCGGTTTTTTCTCCAGAAACTACTCTGACGCCGGCACCTTGTTCAATATTATGTGAACCTTCTTTTATTATTCCGCTTTCCAACACCCAGGATTCAAAATGACTGGACTGGAAATAAATGTCTGCATCATCAACCGTGGTGCTTAGCATGCTATCCATAATCTTATCAATATCCTTTTCCTCCATGCCATAAGGGGAAAGTATTGAATGTTTAACCTGGTTTAATATATCCATTTGGGAGTGTTTTAAAATGTTTGTATAGAAAAGAAGAGGAAGGTGAGTACATTGGCTTGTT
>CAZNGU010000412.1:0-2926 GCA_964572325.1 uncultured Methylomarinum sp. | reverse complement strand
CCCCTAATTTAGAATGAGGCCGACAAGGGTCATATCGTAAATCATCAGCAAAAGAACATTGAGGGTTTATGCGTAAACCGAGTGAACAGGGTGCTTGTTGCTTATTTGCCAAACGTTGAAACTGACTGATTGAATTAAAGCTAATATGAGAGCATAGATGACTAATTTCAGCGAACTCATCATCTCTTAGCCCCGGCGTTGTCAAATGAATAGGCGTGTTATCTTTTGCTATTTCCCTGCTTAGACGCGCTTCAAATAAAGAACTGACCGAAAAACCGTCCAGATATTTCCCGGTTAGGTTCATAAGCCATGCCAGGGGCAGAGCTTTAATGGAATATAACACCTGACAGCCTGATTGCTGTTTTATTGTTTTCAGTTCTGTCAGGTTATTTATCAGTGCTTGCTCATCGAGCACAAACGCAGGTGTCGATGGTAGCCTGGCTTTTAAATCTTCAACATCCATGTTTTATTTTGCTTATAAAGCAGCAATAATGGCATCACCCATTTCTTTAGTCCCTATTTTGGAATTTGGATTTAGATCAGGCGTTACAAACTTTGCTTCTTCAATCACCTTTTCTACCGCTGTTTTGATGCTATCTGCGGCTTCTGTTTCGCCCAGATGATTTAACATCATGACGCCAGCCATAATAACAGCGGTTGGATTAGCAATGTTCTTGCCAGCAATATCCGGTGCACTGCCATGAACTGCTTCAAACAATGCGGCATCTTTGCCAATATTAGCCCCTGGAATTAAGCCTAAACCGCCTACAAGACCCGCAGTCAAATCAGATAGAATATCACCAAACATATTAGTGGTTACGATGACGTCAAATTGACTATGATCCATAATCAAGTGCATGCAGGTGGCATCTACAATTTTTTCATCAAACTCAATTTCAGGATATTTTTTAGCAACTTCTCTGGCGGTATCCAAAAACAATCCTGAGGTAAATTTTAAAATATTCGCTTTGTGGCAAACAGTTACTTTTTTACGTGCATTTTCTATGGCATATTTAAAAGCATATTCAATGATACGTTCAGAACCTTCCTTAGTAATAACTGCAATACTTTCAGCAACATCTTTATGGCGTGTTAAATAATGTTCAAGCCCTAAATATAAACCTTCTGTATTTTCTCTTACCACCACAATATCAACATCTTCAAAACGGCTTTGTGCACCTTTCCAGGTTTTTGCAGGCCTCACATTAGCGTATAAATCATATTTCTGCCGCAAGGCTACGTTAATGCTTCTAAATCCACCGCCAACAGGGGTTGTTAATGGCCCCTTGAAGGCAATTCTATTTTTATCAATAGAAGCTAGCGTTTCATCAGGAATCGGTGTGCCACATTTATCGAAAGCCGCCATGCCGGCATCTGCCTCTTCCCAGTTGATTTTTACCCCAGTAGCATCAATAATTTTGACAGCTACTTCCATAATAGAAGGCCCGATACCATCACCTTTAATTAAGGTAATATTATGCATTTGCAAATTCTCCAAAGTAAAATAGCTTATAGATAATACACATATTAACTATTTTTTGCTGAATACAGTATGCTTAAACTATAATCAGTGGGATAATTATTTTATAATTGCTCCTTGATTACCCTTTGGACTTTAACAGAAAGAGAAGAAGATGGAAAAACCATACATTTTACACATGCTAACCACGGCTAAAAACCTGAGTCCATTTGATGTCAATATGGCTGTTGATGCTGGCTGGGTTTCAGCAATCCCTTATATTAATGTTGAACCGAGTGAAGCCCGTGGTTTGGTTCAAGATGTCATTTTTTCTCGTAGTCCAAAAGGCTTAAAGAAAACGGGTATATTTATTGGCGGCAGAGATGCCAAACAAGCGATGGATATGCTTAAAACGGCCAAAAACAGTATGTTACCTCCTTTTGAGGTTTCAGTTTTTGCTGATCCCAGTGGCGCTTTTACTACCGCTGCTGGCATGATTACTGCGATAGAAAAAGAACTGGATGAAAAGTTCAACACTTCACTTGCAGGAAAAACATTACTGGCTTTGGGTGGCACAGGACCAGTAGGTCAGGCGGCCAGCGTTTTAGCCGCTCAGGCTGGAGCCAAGGTTAAAATAATTGGTAGACAGCTAGATAAAGCAGAGCGTATAGCTGAATTATGTAATGATGAATTTGGTGAAGGAAAAATTGCTATAGAAGCAGGCATCAATAATGATATCGCCGAGCTGATTAAAACTGCCGATGTGGTCTTTGCAACCGGTGCAGCAGGTATTGAATTACTTTCTGCCGAACATATAGCATCAGCGGCACAACTTAAAGTGGCGGCAGATGTTAATGCTATTCCACCTTCTGGTATCGCTGGTTTAGACCCTTTTGATAACGGCAAAGTATTAAGCAATAGTCCAAATGGTGCCGTCGGAGTGGGAGCTTTGGCAATTGGCAATATCAAGTATCAAACCCAAAATCGTTTATTAAAGCAAATGATTGATAGTGAACAGCCACTGTATTTACATTTTGAGCATGCGTTTGAAATGGCTCGAAACGTAATAAAGTCATCAAAATAAGGACAAATAATGGCAAAGCGCAGTATTCTTCACATGTTTGACCCCATGCCAAACAATAGTCCATTTGATATCAATATGGCATTGGATGAAAATTTCGATGTATTAATGCCTTATAGCAATGTAAAGCTAGATAGCATCCATGGATTGACTCAAGATGCTATTTTCTCACGTAGCCCTTCGGGGATTAAACGCACCGGCATTTTTATTGGTGGCAGAGACATTGGTTTAGCCATGGACATGATGAACCGAGCCAAACAGGCCATGGTGCCACCTTTTGAGGTTTCAGTTCTGGCCGACCCCAGCGGTGCTTTTACTACGGCTGCTGCTTTGGTGGCTTGTGTAGAAAAACAATTGCAGGAAAAGCACAATAAAGAACTTAAAGA
>CAZNGU010000411.1:0-2942 GCA_964572325.1 uncultured Methylomarinum sp. | reverse complement strand
ACAAGGGATTGCCCCTACGGTGAATGTATAACCCCGTAGGGGCAATCCCTTGTGGTTGCCCATTTTGAATTGCCCATTTTGAATTGCCCATTTTGGATTGCCCATTTTGGATTGCCCATTTTGGATTGCCCCGATAAGGCGGAAAACATGCTAAACATAGCAAAACTTGAAAACATAAATATAACCTGGCCGGTCACCCTGGAAATCGAAAAAGACCAGAGCATAGAAATAGAGGTTAAATTCAAGGTCCTGCCAGACGATCAGATAAAAGAACTTGCCCTAAAAGGCGATAAATCACTATTAAATGCTGTGATCACAGGCTGGAACGGCATCGGACAGGATGACGAAACCGCGCTGTTATTCAGCCCGAAAAACCTGGATAGAATGAACAATTTTTCTTTCTTCAGGATGCAGGTAGTCAGTGCTTATTACGAGGCTATCTCCACTTTTGCAAGAAAAAACTCGAAGAGGCGGTAAGCAAATATCTGTCCGGTGATTTTGACAATGACAATAAAAATCAACTGGCAGATAACCTGCACCAATGGGGTTTATCGCCTGAACAAAAAAAACAGTTATTAACAAAAATGCGGATCACGGACGAACCGCCCTTTTTTTTATGGCCGCAGCATGAAAGTGTATGGCTGGCGTTCATCACCATCCAGACGCAGGTGAACAGAATAAACGGCCGCTTTGACGGCTTTAATTATACCGGGGTTGAATCAGGCTGGAGGCTGGCGGGGATTAAAAACACCCCTGCCTTATTTGACGGCCTGCAACAAATTGAAATTTATATTTTTAATTTTGTTGCTAATTCGTAGGGGCAATCCCTTGTGGTTGCCCTTCTCTACTGCATTTTTACGTTTATAAAAGACCATGGCAAGTAAAAAACTAGAATTAAAACTGATCCTCTCGGGCGATGGCAAGCAGCTAAAAGCAGTGACTACCGACGCCAAAGGCAATGTTAAAGAACTAGGTAATGTCAGCGTAAAAGCCACCGGAAAAATGCGCAAGGGCATGAAGAGTGCAACCCGGGGTGTATCAGGTTTAGTTACTAAACTGGGGGTCGCTAAATCAGCAATGCTGGGTTTTGCAGCAATTACCGGCGGGGCAGCCATCGCGGGTGTCACCGCAATGGTTGCCTCGTCTAATAAGTCCATTGATGCCCTAGCAAAAATGTCTGATAAAATCGGTATTACCACTGAATCTTTAGCAAGTTTACAGTTTGCCGGCGAATTAACCGGCGTTTCGGTTAACACCATGAATATGGCCTTGCAACGGATGACCCGCCGCGTATCCGAAGCCGCTCAGGGAACAGGTGAAGCCAAAGACGCGATTAAAGAACTGGGGCTCGATGCCCAGCATCTGGAAGACATCGGCCCCGATAAAGCTTTTATTGAAATTTCAGAAGCTATGAAAGGCGTAGGAAATCAGTCTGATAAAGTACGCCTGGCAATGAAACTGTTTGACTCAGAGGGTGTGGCATTAGTCAACACCATGGCATTAGGCGCTGATGGCCTTAACAAAGCAGCCGCCGAGGCGGATGCTTTGGGCCTGGCGATTTCCCGCGTCGAGGCTTCAAAGATCGAGGCAGCCAATGATGCCATGCTTAAAATAAGCAAAGTCGCCGAAGGCTTTAGCAATACGCTATCCATTGAAATCGCTCCTTTCATTACGGCCATAGCCGATAGTTTTACAGCTTCAGCAATAGAGGCGGGTGGCTTTGGCAATGTGGCAACTGAGATGATAGAAAATGTCTCTAACGGCATTGGCCTTATGGCAGATGGATTCCACGGTATACAGATAATTTTTAAAATTCTGGAAGGTGCTGGAAGCTTTTTTGGTGCCAGTCTTATTGGGATTATTTCTGATATTGATCGTAGTCTGGTTGATCTGCTGAACAAACTGCCTGGTGTTAATCTGGAGTACAGCGAAACATTAAGTAATATAGCAGGCGAATTCAAAGACAATCTATTCGAAACAAAAGCCGAACTGGATGAATTGCTTAAGCAGAAAATACCCTCTGAACGCATTACCCAATGGATGAATAATGTTAAAAAAGCCGCCGATAAAAACGCCAAAGCCTTTGAAAAAAACACACAGGTAACTCGCAGAAACAGACTAGCGCTGATCCAACAAACCGCCGCCCTTGAAATCACCGCCAATGCCACCAACAAACTAACCGGAAACGTCAATCAAACTGACAAAAGCGCAGTAAATTACCAGCAATCATTAATCAACTTAAAAAGCGCCAGTGATGCGGCGCAAAATTCATTTGACTCGCAGGGCAACGCCCTAGATAAATTATCATCAGATTATGATGCCGTCGGCGAAAGCGCCCGCAACGCCGCAGACGCACAAAACGCAGCACAATCCAGTTCAACATCAAATGACTCGCGATCCAATCAAGCCTCAACGTCAGGCACCGTAACGAAAAGAGTTCGTAAACGCAACCTGCTCGACGTGAAAGCATCTCATCTAGCTTCTAAAAACTTTGCCAATGGAGGCAGCTTTATAGTCGGCGGCGTCGGCGGCACAGACAGTCAGCAGGTGGCATTTAACGCCTCACCTAACGAACGGGTCACCATAGAAACCCCGGAACAACAACGCAGTAATAACGCTGTCAACATTACCATCAATCAGCTGAACTTACCCGGCATCAGCAATGTAAAAGAATTTATCGATAAAATCACAGAAATCAGCCGCACCGAACCGATAGCCCTTAATATTGCCGAAACCGGAGTGATCGCAGGATGAAAATAATTTACTCAGCCCAATTTACCCGCGCTAAATTAGCACTAAAAACGGTATTAATATCGAACGGCTCAAAAACATTTAACGACAGCCAGGCAGTCAGCGGTTTTTCATTACTTGATTGCACCGGCACCGTGACGGTCGAAGCCTCAAATGATGGTTTTTTATCCACCCTATACAGTGCCGTGCAT
>CAZNGU010000410.1:0-2943 GCA_964572325.1 uncultured Methylomarinum sp. | reverse complement strand
ACAGTTACAGCTCATAGTTTAGGGCAGGTTATCCGCCTTAGCTAAATAGTTACCTGTTTCCATGTATATTTTATGGTAAACTATTAAAAAAAACTATGGGAATTTAAGGACAGGTTATGAATCTGTCTGCACAGTCGTCTTTTTTGCCGCTAAAACAAGTGCTAACCCGCTAAATTATTTGCAACTTTTAACAGATGAGAATTTTCGATGGATTTGTCAAGCACCCCCCTGAACAGTCAGAAATTAATCCGCTGTACTGTAAAAAGCAACAACAGTCCCGCAAGCCTGCGATATATAGAATTGGAGCATTATACGTTATGGTCTTACATGATGCTGCACAAACATGGTCTTGAAGTGTCAGACGCTTCTCTTTGGCTCTGGATAAAAAAAACGGATGTTGAAGCGAAAAAGGCCCAATATGCCCATTTCTCTACCATGGAGAAAGTAAACAAAATAGAACTGCTGATTTTTGACGAGCGGTATGGTTTCACCCAGGAAACATATCGTTTTGCCCCCGCAGAAGAAACGAATTTATTGCAAAAAACACTATTATCTCACCTGTCGCCGGATATTGTCAACTCCGGCAGCTATGATATAAATAACTATGCTGGATATTGTATTCAATGCGGTAAGAATTTGAAAGATATGGTTATTGGTATATCAGGCTCAAATACCAGACTCTGGTACAGGAAAAATTAGACGATACTTAATGTTGTCCCTTAAACCGAAAAACCATATCTGTCAATCCGGGTTTACCCTGATTGAACTGGTCATAACCATCGTCATTCTTGGTTTTTCGTTCATGATCATCCTGCCTTTTTTTAGTGCCATAAGCCGCAGTCCTGATCCCCTGATCCGGATCAGAGCCGTTAATTTGGGGCAATCCCTTATGGATGAAGTTTTGGCAAAAAAGTGGGATAACAACACCCCCAATGGCGGCGGCCCCCTCAAGACATCCGAATCTGACCGTGTTCCAGGCGCACCAGCGGCAACACCATATGCCGCTTTAGGCCCTGAATCAGGAGAGACATCCCGGCAGCTTTTTAACGATGTTGATGATTTTAACGGTTATTCCGAGACAACAGGCGTGTTTCATGATCAGGACAATAACACTTTCACCCTGACCGGGTATCAACGCAGTGTCCAGGTCAGGTATATTGCCAGTACTACAGCTGCCATAGATCATAACACTGCCGGCCTGAGTAACACCTCAGACAGTAAGCTCATTGTAGTTACCGTTACCTCCTCCACCGGCGAAAAGTTCTATTTTACCGCGGTACGATGTAATCTTTAACGGGATATTCTTAAACAAAAATCATGGCACTTTCCTTTAAAAATATAAATAACCAAAAAGGTTTTGGCCTGATTGTGGCTCTTTTTATAATTGTTGTTTTGGGAATGTTCGGTACCCTGATCGCTAAATTCACCACAATCGGTACAACGGAAGCGGCAGAGGAATACCTGTGGGCGCAAGCCTTATATTCAGCGGAGTCAGCAGCTCAATTGAGAATCCTGGCTCACGACGGCGGGGGTAACGGCGCCTGGAACGGTACGGCTAATTCGCTTACTGTTGAACAGTTTAAGATGACCGCCCCAAAAGATACCTTCAGCGCTCTTAATACATCCGCGATCTTGGTGATTCAGGCGGCCAGAATTAATGTAAGTCGAAGAATCGAAGAAAAATTTTTATTAGCCGGTTCCTAACGCTTTGTACTTTGTGTTTCATTATATCCTTCTGCTACTCCTGCCCGGATAATGTATCCGGGCTTCCTGTTGACTCCTCTGCTCCCTGTGAAGTTATGAAAAATCTTCTGGATTTCTGCGTTGTTCATCATGTAATATATGGTAATGTTTTTGTTATTATTAATTAAAATTTTTTGGTGACAGCTCAGGTTACGGAAAATTTATGACTGGGATTTTTTGTGAGCAAACTTTTAGATACTCTTGAAAAAATAAGTAAGAACGAAGATATGTCCCGTCAGCCGGGGGGTAAAGCGGCATTATCCACTGAAGATACCTCCAGAAAGACGAGCATCAAATCTGTAACAGTGATGGGCTTTATTATTATAGCCTTAAGCATTTATGGAGCCCGGCCATATATTACTGAATATATAAGTAAAATTAACCCGAATACCTCATCTCATGAAATAAAAACGGTTAGGATCCCTCAAAAACAAAAAATCAAAGCCGCTCTCCGTATTGTCCCCAAAGATCAAAAGCCACAAATAATAGAAAACAAAAATAGTGAAGATTTTGTCCGTTTTAATCAATTAGCAATTCAGTATATTCATAACCACCAGCCTTGGAAGGGATTGTACTATTTCCAAAAAGCCAATGCCGCGGCGCCGAAGCGTATCGAGCCTCTGGTTAATGTGGCTGTCGTGTATGCCGAACTTGGTTATTACCCAAAGGCGGTTAAACTTTTTGAAAAGGCATATAGTCTTAATCCCGATTTTCCGCCTCTGCTCAAAAACTTAAAGATTCTTTACCAGGCAAAGTTACTGACAGGCAGTATGTTATTTCGAAAATTCAGAAAAATTCATGTCCATAACAAGAGTAAATCAAAACTATGAGCTTTCTTTTTCGTAAGAAAAAACAATACATCTATTGTGGTGATACCGGCAACAGTATGCTGGCTGAGGTGACAAAAACTGGTGATGGGAAGTTATCATTTGGCAAAATTGCCATAGAGGGCGGTCTGCCAACAGACACTGAGGTACTGAGACGCCTTATATTACAAGTCTCCCCGGCCTCTGCCGGCGGTGAAGTCGCCATCGCTTTTCCTCTCCATCTCTTTGAGGTACTAAGCCTCTCTCTGCCCTTATTACCAGAGCATGCCATTGCTCGTACTCTTCCCTACCATATCTCCAAAGCTATCGATAAACCTCTATCCAAATATATTTATGACTGGCAGATAAACAAAAGGTTAAAAGACCAAATGCA
>CAZNGU010000409.1:0-2956 GCA_964572325.1 uncultured Methylomarinum sp. | reverse complement strand
CGTCAAAAACTTCCTGTATTAACTCGGCTCTTTTAGTTAGCTTTTTTTTGGCGAGTGTTTGTAGTGTAGGGAATAGCTCATTTTCTACAAAGTTAATCAGCTCATCCCCTGTGATCCCTTCTGGGCTTTCTGCCCAGTTTCGCCACTGTAAAGGCTCAGGTATGGCAGAAATATAATCCTCTTTAAGTAATTCCAGCTCCTGATCTTTATCATCCATGATTTTAAGAAATAACATCCAGCCCAGTTGTTCCAAACGTTGAGCATCACCGGAAATACCTCTATCCTGGCGCATAATGTTTCTGATGTTACTAATAATGGCACTGACATTAACCATTATGCTGCTTTGTCCTGTGGTTGGTAGAGAGCGTGTTCAAGCTCTGTGATTGCTTGCAGATAATTTGCTTTACCACCAAAGGATTTGATAATTTCTATGGGCGAGCCATGTTTATTGATCGGATCAAGCTTTAAAACTTCCATGCTTTCCATAGTCAACAACCCATCATCCGCATATTTTTCTAGCAAACTCCGAATAACAGCTTGTGCTGATTCGCCATATTTTGCAAAGTAATGTTGTTTTTTTACTTGATTAGCCCGTTCTCTTCGGGTCAGCGGGGGTTGCTCATAAGCGATATGACAAATTAAATCAAAAGGGTCATATTCTTGCCCAACTTCCTCTTTGAGTATGTCAAAGAACACGCCTTGTTGTTCCATTTCCTCAATGATAACGGCTTTCTTTTCGGTATGATTCCAGCGGTTTAAAAAATCGTTCAAACTGCTGTATTGCTGGATAATATTGTTTTTGGTATAGTCTTTAAAGCTTTCGGTGATTATTTTTCCATCAGCCCCTAAATATTGCACACGTTCATTGATGACTTGCACCAGCACGCCTTTTACGCGTATTTTTTTGCGCAGAGGCTCTGCTATTTCTCCCCCTCCTAAAATATAGGGTACTTCGGGTTCTGATATTTCCAGCGCTTCGCCTGTTTCAATATCTATAACCGGATCACTATTGGCTTCATCTTCAAGACCTGATAAATCATCGTCTTCTGTTAATTCTTTAATCATCACGGGATCGCCATCAAAATCAGAGTCGGCAAACAGGTGGGTTATATTTCTAAAGTCCATGATGGTGAAATAGTTTTTCCCGTATTCTTCGTTAATCCGCGTTCCTCTGCCAATAATTTGCTTAAACTCTGTCATTGAGGCAATATTGCTATCCAAAACAATCAATTTGCACGTTTGAGCATCTACGCCTGTAGTCATTAACTTTGAAGTGGTTGCAATAACGGGGTAAGTTTCACTGGGATTGGTAAAATTATCCAGTTCTCGTTTACCCTCTTCATTATCGCCCGTTATTTGCATGACATATTTATTGTTTTGGGAAAACAGGTCGGCATTGGCATTAACTAACCCTGTCCGCATTCCCTCTGCATGTTCAATGTCGATACAAAAAACAATGGTTTTTGCAAAGCGATCATTGCCTTTTAAAAATTCTGTTATTTTAGCCGCAACCAATTTTCTTCGTTCTTCAACAACGATATTCTTATCAAAATCAGAGCGATTATAGATTCTATCTTCAACTATGTTTCCGTCTTTATCTTTAAACCCTTTTGGCGGTCTCCAACCTTCTGCATCAATATCCAAGGTGATTTTAACCACTTTATAGGGAGCCAAAAAACCATCATTAATACCTTGTTTTAACGAATAGGTGTATATGGGCGTGCCAAAGTAATCTTGGTTAGAAACTTCTTTTGTTTCTTTGGGGGTGGCAGTTAAACCAATATGAGTGGCATTGTCAAAATAGGCTAAAATTTCTCGCCATTTGCTATCTTCTTTGGCACTGCCTCTGTGGCACTCATCAATAATGATAAGGTCAAAAAAATCGGGGCTGAATTGTTTATAAGCATCTTCAGATTTGCTATCCGATAAACCTTGATATAAGGCCAGATAAATATTGTAAGCGGTATCTATTTGTTTGTTTTTTATAATGGTCATGGCATCTTTAAAATGCCTGAAATCACCCCTTGCGGTTTGATCAATCAGCGCGGTTCTATCGGCTAAAAAGAGTATGCGTTTTTTTAAACCATTTTTCCATAACCGATAAATAATCTGAAAGGCCGTGTAGGTTTTACCCGTGCCTGTTGCCATCACTAAAATAATTCGGCTTTGTTTTTTTGCAACGGCTTCAACGCTACGATTAATTGCGATTTGTTGGTAATAACGAGGGGCTCTACCCGAGGCATCAATAAAGTAGTCTTGTGCTGCGACAGCTTCAACTTCTTTGGTTTTGATGCCTTTATACTGCTTGTACTTTCTCCATAGTTCATCAGGAGAAGGGAAATCATCTAAAGATATTTCCTGTTCAATTTGACCTTCTGAAAGGGTTTTATCATGAAAATAAAAACCATCCCCATTACTGCTAAAAACACAGGGTATATCAAGGATATTGGCATAGTCCAAGGCTTGTTGAATACCTGATTTAACACTGTGTTTATTATCTTTAGCTTCAATAATTGCGATAGGTACATTAGGTTTATAAAACAGAATGTAGTCAGCAAATTTTCGCTTTCCTCTGGATGTTAATTTGCCTTTGACATAGATACGCCCATCTGTGAAAAAAATCTCTCTGCCAAGCTGGGTTTGTTCATCCCAGCCTGCTTTTAATAGTGCGGGGGTAATGAATTTAGCTTTTATATCTGATTCTGAGAGGTCTTTCTTGTTCATAGAGTCTGATTATTCCTTGTTAATATTCCATTGTTGATTAGTTTATTAAATAACCAAGGACTGAATAATAGCATAGCTTTTTAAAGGGAAGATATATACTAAAACTAAGATAGCCACGTCCTGTGGGCGTGGAGTACAATGGCTGTGCCTATGAATTGATTGGATATTAAAATATTTTCTAAGGAACGAGAATTTAATAATATACGAAAGTTTGACGCAGGATTTTGGTTTC
>CAZNGU010000408.1:0-2956 GCA_964572325.1 uncultured Methylomarinum sp. | reverse complement strand
TGTGGAGCCAAAAGACCCGTCAGAATTCGGGTATTATTGAATCCTCGTTCCTTAGATTATGTGGTCGGTTTAGTGTGGCTACTTCAGTACACTCTACTCCGGCAATACAAGTACAATGAGGGACTTGGCAAAAAGTAGCCCAAGCCTTAAGCCGATTTCTTTTTCAAATGAACCAGTAGTAAAGAAATAGCCGCCGGTGTTATACCGGGTATACGAGATGCCTGACCCAATGTTTCCGGTTTTTGTGATTTTAACTTTTCAGTCACCTCATTAGAAAGCCCTGATACTTTGCTGTAATCTTCATCAACGGGCAGTTTTAAATGATTATAGCGATTAGTCCTGTTAATTTCTGTTTGTTGCCTATCAATATATCCAGCATATTTGGCCTGGATACCCACTTGTTGAGCGACTTGTTCATCAATATCAGGGATATTGGCAAATTTCAGCAAGCTATCCACATCTACTTCCGGGCGAGACAATAATGCCATCATGCTGGCTTCTTTTTTAATCTCTTTGCCCCAAATTTGTTGTGCTTGCAAAGCTTCGTCAGTGCCAACCCGCAGCCACTGTTTAGCCAAGTCCTTTTGCAAGCGGACAATGGATTCACGCTTTTGTTGAAAAGCTTGCCAACGTTGATCATCGACCAGTCCTAATTCCCGGCCTTTTTCAGTTAAACGTAAATCTGCATTATCTTCTCTTAATAGTAAGCGATACTCTGCCCGGCTGGTAAACATTCGATAGGGTTCTTGGGTTCCACGGGTGATTAAATCATCAATCATGACGCCAATATAAGCTTCATTTCGTTGTGGACACCAGCTTTCCAGCTCTTTAACTAATCTTGCGGCATTGAGTCCTGCAATCAAACCTTGTGCAGCTGCCTCTTCATAGCCAGTGGTGCCGTTTATTTGTCCTGCAAAAAACAAGGCCTGCATGTGTTTGGTTTCTAAAGAGGCTTTTAAATCAATCGGATTAAAATAATCATATTCAATGGCATAGCCGGGGCGGATAATAACGGCATTTTCAAAACCCAGCATGGATTGAACTAGCTGACATTGAATATCAAAAGGCAGGCTGGTTGAAATGCCATTGGGATATACTTCGTGGGTTTTCAAACCCTCAGGTTCTACAAAAATTTGATGCGAATCGCGGTCGGCAAAACGCACTACTTTATCTTCAATAGATGGACAATAGCGAGGACCAACACCATCAATAACACCGGTATACATAGGTGATCGATCCATGCCGGAGCGAATAATGTCGTGTGTTTTGCTATTGGTTCGAGTGATATAGCAGGGGATTTGCCTTGGATGTTGCTCCCTGTTGCCCATATAGGAAAACACAGGCAATACATCATCGCCAGGCTGAGCTTGCAGCTTGCTAAAATCAATGGTTCTGCCATCAATCCTTGGAGGGGTGCCTGTTTTTAAACGATCCACCCGAAATTCTAATTCACGTAAGCGTTTGGATAAAGCATTGGATGCTGATTCACCTGCTCGACCACCACTATAGTTTTCCAGACCAATGTGTATTAAGCCTCCTAAAAAGGTACCCGTTGTTAAAACCACCGCCTTTGCAGAAAAATCCAGCCCCATCTGGGTTTTAACACCAACCACCCGATCACCTTCAACTATTAAATCAGCTACTGTCTGTTGAAATAAAGTAAGGTTTTCCTGGTTTTCCAGAATTGATCTTATCGCCTGTTTATATAAGCTGCGATCCGCTTGTGCTCGTGTTGCTCTGACTGCTGGGCCTTTGCTGGCATTTAATGTTCTAAACTGAATACCTGCCTGGTCAGCCGCTTGTGCCATGGCTCCGCCCAGGGCATCAATCTCCTTTACCAAATGGCCTTTGCCTATGCCACCGATGGCCGGATTACAACTCATTAAGCCTAAAGTATCAATATTTTGAGTAAGCAGTAAGGTCTTGACACCGCAACGCGCCGAGGCCAAAGCGGCTTCTGCACCGGCATGTCCGCCACCAATAATGATAACGTCAAATTTATTCTGGAAATTCACAGTCATTTTATGTTCCAATATTAGGGCTTAATCAATTTAATGGGGAATCTATCAGGAGCTATTATGAAAAAAAGAAAGATGAGCAAAGCACTGAATGCAAAAAGCATTAAAAACCCAGTGGCAAAATTTGCTTTCCAATTTAACAAAGCACAGGTTTTCAAGGACAAAACAAAATATCAAAGAACTACTAAACATAAAGGCAAGGACGCCTATTTAGTCCTCTCTTAGAATGCTTCTTAAAGGCCATTAGTTTAACTTAAGCCCTTATTCCTCGTTCTTTTTCTCTTAAAAAAATTTCTCAGTAAATCAGAACAAGTCTGCTCAAGTACGCCACCTTGCCAACTGACTTTATGATTCAAAAATTCGGCATCTGTTAAATGCAAGGCATTACACACCGCCCCTCGCTTTGGATCAAAAGCACCAAAAACAAGTTTGTTAATTCTAGCATGAGCAATAGCACCCATACACATCACACAAGGCTCCAGTGTCACATAAAGGGTTGCACCTGTTAGTCGATAATTTTCCAGTGCCAGTCCTGCCTTACGCATCGCCATAATTTCAGCATGTGCTGTTGGGTCATGCAGCGTAATCATTTCATTCCAGCCTTCTGCAACACAGCGATCACCCTTAACTAATACCGCGCCTACAGGTACTTCGCCAGCCTCTTCTGCTCGTATGGCCAACCTGATTGCATAGCGCATCCAGGCTTGTTCAGATTCGGTTATTCCCACTCTATGGTAGCGGGTGGTTTGCCGGAAATATCGTAGGTTACGCGGGAAATACCGGAGACTTCATTAATAATTCTACGTGAAATCAAATCCAAAAAATCATAAGGCAAATGTGCCCAGCGTGCTGTCATAAAATCAATGGTTTCAACGGCACGTATAGCAATAACATAGTCATAACGTCTACCGTCACCCATAACACCCACTGATTTTACT
>CAZNGU010000407.1:0-2960 GCA_964572325.1 uncultured Methylomarinum sp. | reverse complement strand
TCGTGGCACCATATCACGATGAGTCAATTTAAACCATGCTTTAGCAAAGGCCAAATCAAACTCAGCAGGGTTGTTTAAGAAACGCTCTGCAATTTTCTTATAACTTGGGTCAACCTTAAGGGCGATATCAGTTGTAAACATCATGGGTGCATGACGTTTTGATGTGTCATGAGCATCAGGTACGAACTTGACTTCATGGGCATTTTTGGGTGTCCATTGTATTGCACCGGCTGGACTTTTTGTTTGTACCCACTCCATATGAAATAGGTTTTGTAAATAATTCATACTCCAGGCAGTTGGCGTAATGGTCCAAGCACCTTCTAAGCCACTGCTAACGGTATCTGCACCATTACCTGTGCCACATTTATTTTTCCAGCCAAAACCTTGTTCCTCTAGTCCTGCAGCAGCGGGTTCTTTGCCAACACAATGTTCTGGTTTATGAGCACCATGTGCCTTACCAAAGGTATGTCCACCCGCAATTAAGGCAACGGTTTCTTCATCATTCATTGCCATACGCGCAAAAGTTTCACGTATATCATTTGCTGCTAATTGTGGATCAGGTTTTCCTCCAGGACCTTCTGGGTTGACATAAATAAGCCCCATTTGTACAGCTGCTAGTGGTTTGTGTAGTTTTCTGTCACCGTGATAGCGTTTTGCATCTGACAAAAATGCCTTTTCATTACCCCAGTTGACTTGTTCTGCTTCCCAGTCATCTTCTCGTCCGCCACCAAAACCAAGGAGTTTAAAACCCATAGATTCCATTGCGACATTTCCCGTTAAAACGATTAAGTCACCCCATGAAATTTGACGGCCATATTTTTGCTTGATAGGCCAAAGTAGACGACGCGCTTTATCCAGGTTAACATTATCAGGCCAGCTATTGAGTGGTTCAAAACGTTGCTGACCACCTGATGCGCCTCCACGTCCATCAAAAATACGATAAACTCCGGCACTATGCCAAGCCATACGAATGAAAAAAGGCCCATAATTACCATAGTCTGCAGGCCACCAATCTTGAGAAGTTTTTAACACTTTCTTGATGCCTTTTTTTACTGCATCTAGATCCAGTTTGTTAAACTCTTGCGCATAGTTAAAGCTTTCATCCATGGGGCTAGACGCAGTGGTATTCTGGCGTAGTGGGCTAAGATTTAATTGATCTGGCCACCAAAAACTTGGGTCTTTTAGTTGAGTCTCAGCAATTGTCGAACTTGCAGACAAAGCGAAGGCTATCGAAACAATCAGTATTTTAGTCTTTTTTAACATTGTCATTTCCTCATAGCAATTAGTAATGATTTACAATTAGGAACGCGCAATCCGGGTAGTTTCTTTATTGCGAGTTGCCTTAGATCAAGACTGAGTATAAACCTAGTTCATTCGATATGTATATTTGAATAAATAGAAGCTTACATTCTATTTTTATGAATGTTCCTCCAAGCCTGCTATACAAATATCCCGAAGTGCCTCTATGCTAGATAGGCGTGTAAAGTTGGGACGTAAAATAAAGGCAAGCTGTCTATGAGGCCCAGGTTCGCTTAGATGGATAACTGAAAGTGACTTATGCTGAGAAGTCAGTTGCTTTATTGCCATTTCAGGAATTAAAGTAGAACCAAAGTTTCCTAATACCATTTGAATTAATGTGTTAAGACTGGTCGCACTAAAATTTTGATTACTTGAGTTTTCTGTCATACTGCAAGCACTCAAAATATGATCTTTTAGACAATGGCCTTCTCTAAGTAATAACAAATTACTGTGTTTAAGCTCATCAGCGCTAATTTCTTGTTGTTGTGAATATTTATTTCCTTTTAAAGTAATCCAAAAAAAGTCTTCTTTCCAGAAGTTTATGTTAAGTAATCCATCACAAGGGAAAGGGAGTGCTAATATCGCCGTATCCAGATCCCCTCGCTTTACCAAGTCAACCAGTATTCGTGATTGATTCTCTACAATATGTAATTGGGCGAGAGGATATTGCTGATTCAGAATAGGTAATAATTTTGGTAATATGTAAGGTGCAACCGTTGGAATTATACCCATGCTGATAGGGTAGCTAAGAGGTTCTTTCTGAATTTCGGCAAAGTGTTGAAGTTCCTCTATTTGCAATAAAATCTGGCTAGCTTGTTGTAACACTTGTTTGCCAATAGGTGTGACTAATACTTTTTTATTATCTCGTTCAAAAATTTGTAGATCAAGTTGCTTTTCCAGTTCATTGAGTGCTGTGCTTAGAGCTGATTGGCTGATATTACACTTTTCAGATGCTTTTTTGAAATGTAACGTCTCTGCAGCTGCCAGTGCATAAACAAGTTGTTTAATGGAAATCATTTATTATTTTAGGTTATGGCTATGAAAAGAACTTTTAAGTCGGCCAAGAAAGTTACTATGCTTTTGGGTTTTATATTCCAGATGCCGATAAACCAAAAGTTTTAAGCCATCTTCGACAAACACCCAAAATAGGCAATAAGCCCAAATCAATCCGATATATTCCCAGGAAATAGGGGTAACAAACCAGCCAAACCTGGCAATCAGTACCGCAACAATTTGTGTGCTGAGAATTGCAAACAGTAATATTGGGGCTGGAAAAGGGTGAGTAAGAAAACTATGCCGGGTACGAGCGACAAAGAGAGTTAAGTGGCCTGCAACCGCCAGTTTAAGAAAAATAATGGTTTGCAACTGCTCCATACCGACATGAAAATGATTTCTGGCAATAATTAATAGCAGAAAGGTTTCGGCAACACCTAGCACTCCCAAAAAAGTGGCAATTGTTAATACTTTGCGCATTTCCCAACGCACTGGTTGACGGGATAAATAGGTATTATCTTTGGCGATCGTTAATATGGGAAGGTCGTTCAACAACGCCAGTAAAATAATCATCACGGCTGTAATCGGATAAAAATTGTAAACTAGCATCGCAGTAACCATGAATAACATAATCCGAATGGTTTCGGTTATGCGGTAAATAGCATAGG
>CAZNGU010000406.1:0-2961 GCA_964572325.1 uncultured Methylomarinum sp. | reverse complement strand
TAAGTAATCGTGATCCATCAGTTAAAGTTCCAGAGCTGGGTTTTATCAAAAATTATGGTAACTACTCACCATAATTTAGCAGCTATTCATTTTTACTAGACGGGTACTTTCGTATGGTTACCTTACATCGATATCCGTTGATATTGCCTGTATTCAGGATACCAAAAATTCCTTTTTATTGCTTTCTCTAGCTCATCCTCTGAAACCTGACTAGCCACTTTATCTGCAACCGCTTGTTTGCCAACAGCCATTGCAATGTTTAGGCTCACTTGCCGAATATCGGCCAGACTGGGTAATAATTCATTTCCTTGCCCCTGTGCTAAAGGGGAGCAATCAGCCAGGGCTTTACTGGCAGCCATAAACATATTATCTGTTATATGCCTCGCATGACTGGAAATAACGCCTAAACCAATTCCAGGAAAAATATAGCTATTATTACATTGGGTGATAGGATGATTTTGCCCTTCATATTCAACCGCTGGAAATGGGCTGCCTGTAGCAACTATCGCCTGCCCTTTGGTCCATTTGATAATATCTTCGGGTAATGCCTCCACTCGCGATGTTGGATTAGAAAGGGGTAATATAATCGGATTAACGCAATGGCTATGTAATGTTTCAATAACCGCCTGACTCATTAAACCTGGCTGGCCTGAGACTCCAATCAGAATGCTTGGTTTAACTGCTTTAATAACCGCTAGCAAATCAACCTGCCCTGAAGTTGAACCCCAGTTTTCGACCATTGCAAAAGGCTTGGCAAATTTTCTTTGGAAAAGCTTTAATCCCTGAGTATTGCCTGTTAATAAACCTTGGCTATTAGTCAGATAAATTCGAAGTAGCGCTTCTTCCTCTGTCAAACCCTGTTCTTTTATATGCAGAATAATTTGTTCCGCTATTCCACAGCCGGCAGAACCGGCACCTACAAAAACGATACGATGGTCTTTTAATGCTTTTTTTTGGGCATGACATGCAGCTAATAACGTCCCTACAGTCACTGCAGCAGTCCCTTGAATATCATCATTAAAAACACATTCAGAATGCCTGTATTTCTGTAGCAAAGGTGTTGCATTAGTTATGGCAAAATCCTCAAATTGAATCATTGCCTTCGGCCAGCGACGTTTTATTCCGTTAATAAACTGATCAATAAAATCATCATAATCTGACCCTCTGATTCTAGAATGCCGCCATCCCATATACATGGGGTCATCCAGTAATTGTTGATTATCTGTACCCACATCTAAAGTAATGGGGATAGAATAAGCAGGACTAATTCCACCACAGGCAGAGTACAAAGCTAATTTACCAATAGGAATTCCCATACCACCAATACCTTGATCGCCCAGGCCTAATATTCGCTCACTATCAGTAACCACAATGATTTTTATATTTCGCTTAGTGGCATTTTGCAATATTTCATCTATTCTGTCTCGGTCAGGATAAGCAATAAAAAGCCCTCTTTTTCGCCTATAGATACGGGAAAATAATTGACAAGCCTCACCCACAGTTGGGGTATAGATGATTGGCATCATTTCTTCGAGATAGTCAATAAGCAAACGAAAAAATAAGGTTTCGTTAATGTCTTGAATGTTTCTAAGGTATATTAACTTATCCAGGTCATGATTAAATTGTGAAAATTGCAGATAGGCTCTAGCCACCTGCTGCTCAATAGTTTCAATTGCATGAGGTAATAATCCTTGTAGATTAAAAATCCTTCTCTCTTCTTCACTAAAAGCACATTCTTTATTGAGCAATGAAGAATCTAACAGCGCCTGACCGGAGTAGGGAATATATACAGCTTGTTTTTCATCAGTTTTCATTCATTTGGCTCCCTCACATTAACTATTTTCAATATATTCTAAAAAATCTGCATGTGACAATGGTTTTGAAAACAGGTAGCCTTGCATGATGTCACAATGATGTTTTTGTAAAAAAAGTTTTTGACTCTCTGTTTCTACTCCTTCTGCTACGACTCTCATATCCAGACCATGAGCCATGGCAATAACACTTTTAACCAAAGCTGCATCGCTATTATCCTGCTCAATATCTCTAATAAATGACTGATCAATCTTCAACGTTGAAATCGGGTGATTTTTAAGATCATTCAGTGATGAATGACCTGTACCAAAATCATCAATCGCGATATCAACGCCTATATCTCTCAGTCTTTTCAGGTTTTTCAGCGTTCTATACTGGTTTTCCAAAAACAAGCTTTCGGTGATTTCTATTTCCAGCATGGAAGGATCATAGCCTGACAGTTGAAATAAATCATCAATTTGATTTAAAAATGTGCTTCTTTCTAACTGACAAGATAATACATTCACAGCAACACGAAGTGAATGCCCGGTCAGTTGCCTCCAGATAGCCACTGACTGTAAAGCATTTTCTAGAACCCATAAACCAATTTCATGAACCAGGCCAATACCTTCTGTTATTGGGATAAACTCAGAGGGGGACACTTTACCAAAATCAGCATTTGTCCATCGCAGTAGCGCCTCGGCAGCAATCGGTTTTCCAGATTGTGAGTCAAGCTGTGGTTGAAAATGCACCTCAAACTCTGAATTTTGCAGAGCCATACGTAAATGCGCCTCAATATTCAAACGATTTTTGGGGGGTAAGTTTAATTCGGCCGAATGGAATTGATCGGAATAGCCTCCCTGTTGCTTGGCTCGATGTAATGCATCTTCTGCATTTAGAGTAAATTCATGAGATCCGGAATCATTTTCTGATGCATAGAAAACAACAACATTCCCTGTCAGTAGTATTTCACGATTTGCAATATAAAAAGGGTCTTTTAAAGTAGTCAGTAGTTTCTCTGCTGTGATATCTCCACCCGTTTTTGCAACTGAATTTTCCATCATCACAAATAACTCATTGTCTCTGAGTTTGGCAACACTATCTGCCTCTCGAAGTACTTTCTTTAGACGATGAGTCACCCGTTTCAACAGCACATCTGCCGTATCAGCA
>CAZNGU010000405.1:0-2965 GCA_964572325.1 uncultured Methylomarinum sp. | reverse complement strand
ACAGGCTACATCATGCTTATTTATTTACTGGTACGCGAGGCGTAGGCAAAACCACAGTCGCCAGAATTTTGGCAAAAGCAATGAACTGTGAAAACCTGGTAGATGCAAATCCTTGTGGTACATGTCAGGTCTGTCTTGCTTTTGATGAAGGCCGCTTCCTAGATTTAATTGAAGTGGATGCCGCTTCACGTTCAAAAGTAGAAGAGACCCGCGATTTACTGGATAATGCACAATATGCACCGCACCAGGGAAAATATAAGGTTTATTTGATTGATGAAGTTCATATGCTGTCTGGGCATAGTTTTAACGCCTTGCTTAAAACGCTGGAAGAACCTCCGCCTCATGTTAAATTTCTATTAGCCACTACCGACCCACAAAAAATTCCTGTTACCGTTTTATCGCGCTGTTTACAGTTTAATCTTAAGCGATTAATGCCAGAACAAATTAAAGGACAAATGTCTTTTATATTAGAACAAGAAAAAATTGAGTTTGATGACGCAGCATTAAAGTTAATTTCTCGTGCAGCCGATGGCAGTATGCGAGACGGCTTAAGTCTACTTGACCAGGCTATTTCATTTGGTAATGGGGCAGTTGTGCTTGAAACTGTTACCACTATGTTAGGTACGGTTGCACAGCAACCCGTAGATGAAATTTTACTGGCATTAGCGCGTAATAATGCGGTTGAATTATTGCAGAAAATAGCTGATATTGCACAGTTGACTCCTGATTTTTCTGCTATTTTGCAACAAATTTTAGCCGTTTTACATAGAGTCACTATTACCCAAATGATTCCTGGTTTTGTGGATAATGAGTTTGATTCAAATATTATTGCTCAACTTGCAGAGCTCTTGCTAACTGAAGATGCTCAATTATTTTACCAAATCGCTTTAATCGGTCAAAACGATTTGGAATTGGCTCCTGATCCGCAGAGTGGCTTTGAAATGGTCATGTTGAGAATGCTGACATTTAGACCTGACAATGGCACAAAGCCAGTGCCACAGCACAATAATAATGCGGCTAAACAAGCTGAGCCTGCTGTTAAAAAACAGGTGGCAGTTGAAGTAGCTCCTTCAGCTAAAGAAAACACGACACCGGAAAATATTGATAGCAACAACTGGTCAGCCATTGTTTCTAAAATGAAATTACGGGGCTTTTCGCTTGAGTTGGCCAATAACTGTGTACTAAAAAACCTGGATAATAAAACATGCACTTTGCTATTAGATTCAGGTCATTCTCAGCTAAAAAGCCCTCGCGCCGAAGAAAAATTACAAAAAGCATTACAGAGTTATTGCTCTCACCCGATTAAATTAATAATAGAACTGGGCAAAACAAAAGAGATCACACCCGCTAAAAAGATCATACAAAAAGATCAACAAAAACAGCAAGAAGCGATAGATTCAATTAATACTGATGAAAACATTAAAGCCTTGAAAGAACACTTTGATGCCAGAATAGTTCCTGGAACAATTGAACCTTTATAAAAAACAGACAAATAACAAAACAAATTATAAACGTGGAGAGAGTATGAAAAACGCATTAGGCAATATTATGCAGCAAGCTCAAAAAATGCAGGATGATGTTAAAAAAGTACAAGAAGAATTAGCAGCTATGCAAATTCAGGGAGAATCAGGTGGCGGTCTGGTTTCTATTTTAATGACAGGAAAGCGCGAAGTCAGAAAAGTTACAATTGATAATTCCTTACTGGCTGATGATAAAGATATGCTTGAAGATTTAGTCGCTGCTGCAATCAATGATGCAGTACATAAAGTATCTAAAATGAAAAAAGAAAAAATGTCAGAAGTTACTGCTGGATTACCACTGCCTCCAGGCTTTCAAATGCCATTCTAATGCAAGGAAAAGGTCTGCTGGGGCAATTGATTCAAAGCTTATGTTGCTTGCCGGGCGTTGGGCCAAAATCGGCACAACGCATGGCTTTTCATTTATTGCAACGGGACAAACAAGGCGCACAACAATTAGCCCGTACTATACAACAAGCGATTGATGAAATTGGGCACTGCCAACAGTGTAGAACCTTAACCGAGCAAACGCTATGTGAAATATGCGAACACAGCAATAGAGACCCATCATTATTGTGTGTAGTAGAAAGCCCAGCTGATGTCTGGGTGGTTGATCAAGCGACCTTTTTTAAAGGCCTATATTTTGTTTTACATGGGCGACTCTCCCCACTTGATGGTATTGGACCCGATGAGTTAGGGCTGGATTTGCTAGAACAGCGTTTTGCTCAAGGGCAAATCAAAGAAATTATTTTAGCAACCAATTCAACTGTAGAGGGGGAGGCCACTGCCCATTATGTTGCAGAAATCGCCAAAAAACACCAGATTCAAGCCAGCAGAATCGCCCACGGCGTACCCATGGGAGGCGAGCTTGAATTTATTGACAGCGGCACATTGTCCCATGCATTTGAGGGACGAAGGAATATGCTATAACTCTCTCGTCAAATTTCTAAGGTAGCTGGAAACAATAAGGAAGTAATTAATTTTCAAATATGAGGTCTAAAATGTCTGATTGTTTATTTTGTAAAATGGTGACGGGTGATATCAAAACCGATGTGGTTTTTGAAGATGATCATATTCTGGCGTTCAGAGACATCAATCCACAAGCACCTGTCCATATCCTGATTATTCCAAAAGCCCATATTGCAACTTTGAATGACCTGGATGATACCCAACTGGGTGGTCATTTATTACAAGCAGCCATTAAAATAGCTGAACAGGAAGGTTTAACAGAAGAAGGCTATAGAACAGTTTTTAATTGCAATAAAAATGGTGGGCAGGAAGTATATCATTTACATTTGCATTTACTAGGTGGCAGACAGTTAAGCTGGCCACCGGGTTAATCCATACATCATCAAAGTATTTGAGCACTCTATCAACATTGTATGGATAGAGTACTAGTACAGAAAACCGTAAGTCCGTGACACCTATGATGGAATAAGCATTTTCTG
>CAZNGU010000404.1:0-2966 GCA_964572325.1 uncultured Methylomarinum sp. | reverse complement strand
GGTGGGCAGGCTTTTTTGCCCACCATTACTAAGGTAACTGTGGCGGTGGGCAAAAGAGCCTGCCCACCCTACGAAAACCGCTCGTTATTTAAGCATCCAAAAAGCAGAAATCATATGACTCAAGCAGATACTTTAGTTTGAATTAATTGATAAATAGCATTGGTTTTATTTTCCGCACCCTCAAGAATTTGTGCCAACTCTGCTAACTGCTCCTCAACAAATGCTTTGTCTTTAATACTGCCAGTATTGATATAAACATTTAAAGCCGCACTTTTTAGCGCGCTATAACCCGCCATTACTGCAACACCGGCGTCACTAATCACCCCCGTATTGCCTTTTTCGGCTACTATTTGGCTTAAATCTATAGTTTCTGCACAGGCTCTGGCACATTCTAATGGTACCAGGGTGGCTTCTTTTAAAGCCGCTTGTATTTTAATGCTTCTTGCTGTTTTTTCTTCATCTGTATTTTTGAGCAGGCCATAACAAGCCATTAATTGATCAAAAACTGTAACATCTGCTTTGACCATACCTAATAATTGTTCTCGTAAATTTTCTGCTTGAATAAGTACTTGTTGCATTTCCTCTTCAACTTCAGCATATTTAGGCTTGCCTATGGTTAAATTACAAACCATACTAATTAATGCTGCAGCCTGTGCTCCCATTATTGCGGCAGCACTTCCGCCTCCAGGCGTCGCTTGTCTACTCGCCAGTTCATCCAGAAAAACAGCAATTGATTTATCTTTTATTTCCATTTTTTTAATACTCTTATAAAAAATCTTAAGGAATCAAACATTGTCACGCCGCCAACTGCTTTTACCCCCGGCTATATCTTCAACAATCACTCCCTGGGCTTTTAATTGATCTCTGATTTCATCTGCTTTGGCCCAGTCTTTATTAGTTTTTGCCTCAATTCTGATTTGGATTAGTTTATTGATCTCGTCTTCAGAAATGCCCTCATCAATACCCTCTCCTTTTAAGAAAATATCAGGGTCATCCTGTAAAATACCTAATACACTGGATAATTCTTTTAAAGTAACAGCTAATTGAATACTTCGATCTTTATTATTTTCTGTCTTGCTTTTATTCAGCTCTCTGGCTATATCAAATAAAATAGACACCGCAATGGGCGTGTTAAAGTCATCATCCATTGCTTGTTCAAATGCTTTTTTGTATTCCCCATCAACGACTACAGCTTTTAACGCTACCCCTCTGAGTGCAGTATAAAGTCTGGTTAAGGCTAACCCTGCATCATTGAGTTGTTCATCAGAATAATTAAGCGGGCTGCGATATTGACTGGATAAAATAAAAAAACGAATAATTTCAGGGCGAAATTTCTTTAATACTTCTCTAACGGTAAAGAAGTTGCCCAAAGATTTTGACATTTTTTCTTCATCAACTCTGACAAAGCCATTATGCATCCAGTAATTGACAAACTTTTCACCCGTTGCTCCTTCGGATTGTGCAATTTCATTTTCATGATGCGGAAATTGTAAATCCATACCGCCACCATGAATATCAAAATGATTTCCCAGGCAACACATTGACATGGCTGAGCATTCTATATGCCAGCCAGGGCGGCCTTTGCCCCAGGGGGAATCCCAATAGGGCTCTTCAGGTTTTGCCATTTTCCATAACACAAAATCCATCGGATCATTTTTGGCATGATCAATATTTACCCGTTCCCCGGCTTGTAACTCTTCTATATTTTTACCGGACAATTTGCCATAGTCTGGAAATTTACTGACTGCATAAAAAACATCACCATTACTGCCAATATAAGCTAAGCCTTTGTTAAGCAAAGACTCTATCAGGCCGATAATATCAGACATGGATTCAGTCGCTTTAGGCTCTATATCGGGGGGCAAAACAGCAAGCGCACGTTCATCCTCATGCATAGCATGTATAAACCGTTCTGTTAGCGCATAAAAACTTTCGCTTTTTTCATTGGCTCGCTGAATAATCTTGTCATCAATGTCTGTGACATTACGCACATAGGTTAAATCGTAGCCTGAGTATCTGAAATATCGCGCAATAATGTCGAAAACCACCATAACCCGAGCATGTCCGATATGACAATAATCATAGACAGTCATTCCACAAACATAAAGTCCCACTTTACCCTCCACCCGTGGTTTAAAAACCTCTTTATTGTGCGTTAAAGTGTTGTATATTTTAAGCATGATTAATTATTTGCTAAAAACCGTCTAATTTACCAAGATTAAGGCTTCTCTTTCAAGCAGAAAACGCATAGAATTTACCCTTTGCATCAAACTTCTGGATAAACTATGCGTAAAATATTTCTTTCTCTGATGCTGATTTTAACCTCAACTCTTTTATTTGCAACGGAAAATAAAATGTCAGATACACAAAACAAAGTAAAATTAAGTACTTCTTTGGGTGAAATTATTATTCAACTCAATACTGAAAAAGCCCCTGTCTCAGCAGAAAACTTTATAAAGTATGTAAATGAAGGCTTTTATGATGGCACTATTTTCCATCGAATTATTCCCGATTTTATGGCTCAAGGCGGTGGCTTTGATACAGATTTCAAACAAAAAGAAGTGCATGAGCCTATTAAAAATGAAGCTGATAACGGCTTAAAAAATACCCGTGGCAGTATTGCCATGGCGCGTACGTCTGACCCACATTCTGCGACAGCACAATTTTTTATTAATTACAAAGACAGCTCTTTTCTGGATTATACCAGTGCTACAAACAGCGGCTGGGGCTATACCGTATTTGGAGAAGTTATTGAAGGCATGGATGTGGTTGACGCCATGGCAAAACAAGCCACCGGAAATCATGCCGGGCACCAGGATGTGCCTAAAGAAAATATCGTTATTGAAAAAGCTGAAATGATGTAAATAAAACAGCAGGTTCAAGGTAAAGGTTTAAAAAACAAGGGCTTGTTTTTTAACCTTTTCCTTAAATCCACTTCAATTTAAGGACTCTTTTTGAAACAAGAC
>CAZNGU010000403.1:0-2974 GCA_964572325.1 uncultured Methylomarinum sp. | reverse complement strand
TCCTCTCCTATTTGGAGTGTATGATAAACAGTTACACAGAATAATTTACAGTCTCAGTCATTGCAAATGCCAAACTTTATTCCTTATGATTACAGCCAGAACTCAATGGTTGTGATTAATTATCTCGATCAACTCCAGCCTGGTACCTTCGAACACGCTATTCATTTTTTAATCAGTAACAAACTTGATCTATCAGTTTATTTTTCAGCCTACAATAATTCAGACAATGGTCGCCCTGCTTATGACCCCGCCATTCTTTTAAAAATAATCTTGTTTGCTTATTCAAAAGGCATTACCTCGAGCCGTGAAATTCAGTGGTGCTGTGAAACGAATATTATTTTTAAAGCACTGTCCTGCGATACCGTCCCGCATTACACCACTATTGCGAGTTTTGTGAGTGGTCACACACAAGCCATTGAAGAACTGTTTGAACAAATTCTTTTTACTTGTAATGAACAAGGACTGCTTGGTCACGAACTGTTTGCTATTGATGGTTGCAAGATGTCATCCAATTCCTCTAAGGAAGTCTCTGGCACCTTTAAAGAACTGGAGCAGAAGCGAGATAAAATTAAAAAGCTGATTAACCACCACATAAATGAACATCAGAAACTGGATAAAGATGAACCTCGCGAAGAAGTCAGACTAAAGCGGGCCAAACAGGCGACAGAGACCTTAACCGCTGCTTTCGATAAAATTGATAAATTCCTAAAGACGAACAGCCCAAGGATGGGCAAGGGAAAAATAAAAAAGGAAGTTAAGAGCAATATAACCGATAACCAAAGTGCCAAGATGACCACCAGTAAAGGCACGATACAAGGTTATAACGGTGTCGCCTCGGTGGACAAAAAACATCAGATTATTATCGATGCCCAGGCCTTCGGCGAAGGCCAGGAGCATCACACATTACAGCCTGTACTGGAGACGATCAAAGATCGCTACAAACGACTGGGCTTCAGTAAAAACATTTATAAAGACGGCATTGTTGTGACTGCAGATACGGGCTTTGCCAATGAGGCCAATAATCAGTATATGCATGAGCATAAAATAAACGGCTATGTACCGGATAACCGATTTAGAAGTCGAGACCCTAAATTTGCAGACCAGAAAACAAAATATGGAAAGCGATCAGATTATAAAAAAACAAAAACAACCCGCGTTATACCAGCGAGTGAATTTAACCTCGACCCAAAAAGTAAAAGCTGCACCTGCCCGGCAGGTGAAAGTCTGTGGTTAAAAAATGAAGGCATTGATAAGCGAGGCAATTATAAACTCTTTTTTGAAGGTCACCTTAGCAAGTGCCGAAGCTGTACACTTAAAAAACAATGCATGACCAACCCTGATTCTGCAAACACACGTAAAGGGCATGGTCGACAGGTTTCATTTATATTAGAAAATAAAAGAGCACCTAATTTTACTGACTGGATGAAACACCGTGTAGATAGTGATAAAGGCAAGCTAATATACAGTCACCGAATGTCGGTGGTAGAACCCGTGTTCGGGAATATTGGAACAAACAAAGGACTTCGTCGATTCAGCTTGCGGGGCAAGCAGAAAGTACAGGGACAATGGAAGCTGTTTTGCATAGTACACAACATTGAGAAGTTAATGAATTACGGTACAATGACTGTATAGAGTCACACAGATGGCATTAGTGAGAGATAATACAAGAAAACGATAACACAGCTCAATATTTATTATAAAAACTAAAATCAAGCACACCTTTAACAGAGATTTTTTATTTCAATGAAAACAAATAAAGAAAATAGAGAGGCGGATTTCTCGTGTTTTTATCGGGTTTTTCTACAGCTTCGTTATATCATATATACATGTTGACGAGCTCACTAATAATTACCTACTTGACGCTTGGATTTATGCACTTGCTACACTGGCTAAATTACTACGCTAGTAAACTGAGTAAGGCGCTGCTATGCAGGAAAGTAAGAAGAAAGTTAGTAAGGTTGGCTTTAGTCTTTGTGTTTGATAAAGGAATAAGGCATTAAAACTACGTGCGGCATACTATTGTCATAGCATCAGTTGCTGTTTTTCCAATGTCAGTATTATGTTAATACTTATCAGTCTAGCAATAACCTCTGAATCTGATATTTTTATAAAAGTAAAATTCTCTAAAAAATGCATAGCAAAACACAGGATTTCGTTAAATAAACTATTGGGAAATACATATGAATAGATATAAATCTTTAATCAAAGCTATGCCATACACTGAACAATTAGGGCGTTCCCAAAAGAGCACTTGGGTGAGAATGAAAAGTGGTAATGGAAAATTAGCAAGTTCTATCGTAGGTCTTTTTGGTGTAAATAATGAAATTGAAATATCAAGAGAAGATTTATTTGAATCAGCACGAGAGGATAGTCTAGATGTTTTTATAGCGAAGGTGATTGTATGGGGATACCCTAGAGGTCCGAGAGGTGATAATTTCTCAAAATTATGCAGCAATTATAATTTAATTAAAAAGTTAGTGAGAAACGCTAAAGGTGGTATAGATGATTGGGATGATCATTCAAAACCACTAAATAAAATCAACGGCTTAGGCATGTCTACTTACAGTAAGTTATTGTATTTTATGCGTGTTGAAATTAATGGTAATCGTGCACTTATATTGGATCAACGAGTAATAAGCGCTTTGAAAAAGTGTTTGTTCGAAGATCTTAAAAAAATACAACATATTCGCGTAGGAAATGCTAAAAAAAAATACCTAGAATATCTGACTCATATTCATAAGTTATCAAAAAAATATAATGTTGATTCTGATGGAATTGAAATGTTTTTATTTCAATATGGCACGTCACTAAAATTAAATAATTCCTAAAAATGTATAACGAGACGTCACACCTTATTAATTAAATTGTAAAAAAGTAAGGCAGCGACAACTATCCTGACATAGAGGGAAGTTTCAACACGGGAGTGTTCATAAATCTGTGTCATTACATTAAAATTAATGCATTAGCATTGAGG
>CAZNGU010000402.1:0-2980 GCA_964572325.1 uncultured Methylomarinum sp. | reverse complement strand
CCCATTCCTTATTAATAATGATTTGAATGGCAAGGGCATGGCTGACAGATTGTTCTGTCGGTGTGGTTATAGCTTCATCTTTGGCATTAGTATGTAAGCTATTGCAATTGTCATAGAGTGCAATTAAAGCTTGTAAAGTGGTTCTGATTTCATTGTAGTCTATGGCTTGTGCATGTAAGGAGTGTCCAGAGGTCTGGATGTGATATTTTAGTTTTTGACAAGGGCTGTCAGCCGAATAATAATTGCGCAATGCAATAGCCCAAATACGTCGAGCCACACGTCCAATAACGGTATATTCCGGATCCATACCATTGGAGAAGAAAAAGGATAGGCGATGTGCAAAGTCGTTAATTGCCATTCCTCTAGCCAGAAATGTCTCCAGATATGTGAAACCATTGGCTAAAGTAAAGGCTAATTGGGTGATGGGATTCGCACCTGCCTCGGCTATGTGATATCCGGAAATTGAAATTGAATAAAAATGCTTGATTTGTTGGTCAATAAAATACTGTTGTATATCAGCCATCATTTTAAGACTGAAAGCTGTGGAAAATAAACAGGTATTTTGGCCTTGATCTTCTTTCAATATATCAGCCTGAACCGTACCTCTGAGGGTTTGCAAAGTATCTTGTTTAATATTTCTGACTTCCTTACTACTAGCTTTGCGCTGGTGTTTTCTCTCAAATTTTTTAAGTTGCTGTGCTATCGAGGTATTAAAAAATTGGGCTAAAAGAATGGGGGCAGGGCCGTTTATGGTCATTGATACCGAGGTTTTGCTGTCACATAAATCAAAGCCATGATATAAATCCTGCATATCGTCCAGTGTTGCAATAGATACACCGGCATTACCTATTTTGCCAAAGATATCCAGACGTTCATCAGGATCACAGCCATATAATGTTACGGAATCAAATGCTGTAGAAAGACGGCGGCAGCTGCTATGTTGGGTTAGGTATTTAAAGCGTTGATTGGTACGAAAAGCATCACCTTCACCTGCAAACATTCGGGTGGGCTCTTCATCATTGCGTTTATACTTGAATACACCTGCGGTATAAGGAAAATATCCTGGTAGGTTTTCTAACATTAACCACTTAAACAAATCCCCTTGATCATGATATTCTGGTAAAGCAATTTTGGGAATATCAAGGCCAGAAATTGATTTATAGAATAATTCGGATGGCTTTGAAATATCAGGGGAAGGGGAGTCTTGCTGTTTATACCATTTTGATAATAATTCAATATTATCAATATTTATTTGATCTTGAGTTGTATTAATTAGTTTATCAAGTGCAGAGTTGTCGTCTGGCAGGTTTTCACGAGTAGTGCTGTAATATTGCAGATTTCGGATAGCGCAACTTTGTTGCTTAACCGTGTTGTGATAATCTCGGATACAGTTTGCTATTTCTGCTAAATATTGTTGCCGTTTTGGCTGAATAATTGCTGTAGTAGTTGATATATGTGTCTTACTCCTTGGACTTTCAGGTATTGCCAGTCCTTGATCAGCTAATAAAAGGCATAATTTCTTATATAAGCAATTTAAGCCATCATTATTTATTTGTGCTGCGTTAGTGCCAACTACTGGCATACTCTCTAGCGACTGATCAAATGCCTCTAGGTTCCTTTGTATCTGTTTTTGCACATCCCTTAAAGCATCCTGACTTCCTTGACGATCAAATTTATTGATAGCCACCAAGTTGGCAAAATCCAGTATATTGAGTTTTTCTAATTGTGTACTACTGCCATATTCTGGCGTCATCACATAAAGACAAACATCAACCAGCTTGATGATGCCCATATCACCTTGACCAATTCCTGGTGTTTCAATAATAATCAATGAATAATCATGGGCTATGAAAGCATTGATGAAGTGGGGCAGAGCGTTGGGGATTTCGTTGCCAGACTCACGTGTTGCCATTGAACGCATAAAAATCTGTTCACTGTCTATTGCATTCATTCGAATACGATCACCCAATAACGCGCCCTGATTTTTTTTTCGCGTCGGATCTACTGCAATAATGGCAATTTTTAGCTGAGATTTGTAATCATTAAGAAACCTTTGAATAAGCTCGTCTGTTAGCGAGGATTTTCCTGCGCCCCCTGTGCCGGTAATACCAAGAATGACGGCTGTTTTTTTCTTATCTTTGGCTTTTTTTTGTAACTGTTTTATTAAGCCCTTATGCAAAGTAGCATTTTCAAGCTGTGTTAACATCTTTGCCAAAGCCTGCTTATCATTTCTTATGGTTAAAATGGAAGGTGTTGAATTGAAAGTAGATATATTTGCTGTACAACGGCTGATTAAATCTGCAATCATGTTTACCAAACCTAGCTTTTGTCCTTCTTCTGGTGAATAGATATGGGTCACGCCATAAGCCTGCAGTTGCTGTATTTCAGCAGCTAAAATAACCCCACCTCCACCCGCAAAAACCTTGATACTTCCTGCGTTTTTTTGTTTTAGTTGATCAATCAGGTAACTGAAAAACTCTATGTGTCCACCTTGATAAGAACTGATGGCAATGGCATCAACATCTTCCTGAATAGCGGCAGTAACAATTTCATTGACAGAACGGTTATGCCCCAGATGAATGACTTCAATACCCTGGCTTAGCATAATACGGCGCATTATATTAATTGCTGCATCATGGCCATCAAAAAGACTGGTGGCGGTAATAAAACGTAAATGTTGTTTTGCGTTAGCGGTCACACAGTCATAAGGCTGATGATGGCTAACTGTGGATGTAAAAGAATGGAGCATAAATGCCTCCTTAAAACCCTGCACCCTTTGCGCTAATACACGCTGAGTAGTTACAAAAATTGTTAGTCAAGGACTAATTATTTGTTTGATAGCTTTTAATTAGCTAGGTTCCAAAAACCTATAAAAAAGGAACTTCCGCTAAACTCAGTCAGTCAATATTAGCAATGCTCTGAATTAGGAAGGCTTATGACTCGTCATAATAATGCAGTGTTTATTGTGGGGTTTTCTCGT
>CAZNGU010000401.1:0-2996 GCA_964572325.1 uncultured Methylomarinum sp. | reverse complement strand
TGGAGCCAAAAGACCCGTCAGAATTCGGGTATTATTGAATCCTCGTTCCTTAATGCTGAAGTTTCCATTAACCTAGAATAATAATTAAATAAGTCTCTGTAAATGTCTGGAATATTTAAAAGATTTTTTGTTAAAAAAAAGCAAGAAGAAAACTCAGAATCAGAAGATTATGAATTTGATTCTTCATCAAACCCCAATTTTTTAACTAACCCTAGTGAAATAAATAAGTTATTGTCTGATATTGAAAAAAGTTCATCATTATGTACAATTTCATTTCAGGGAGTAACTGAAGAATTTAGTTCCTCAATCTTAGATGTTCAAGTTGAAAATCAGCAAATTATTCTTGATGAACTGATACCAAAGCATGGCAATGAATTGCTGAGCAAAAAAAGTGAAATAAAGCTTTCTACGATTTTTAATGGTATTCGCTTGGCCTTAAAACTTCGTTATGTTAATAGTGGTAGTTCACGAGGTATTGCCTATCATAAAACTTATTTCCCTGATAGAATTTATTACCCTCAACGTAGGGAATCACCTCGTATTCAAATCAATTCTCTCAACATTCCTTTTTCCGGTATATCAACACGTACACAATCCACAGTAGGTGGCTATATCTTTGATTTATCAAGGAGTGGAATATGTATTAGTATGCAAGATAACCGGGCGAGAATTCAAAGAGGCAATACTATTAAAGACTGTAAAATTAGCATAAATGATTCTATGGTATTCTTTGACGTAGGTGTACGCTTTGTAAAAATAATCAACCCAGGTTCAAGCAAGACGCTTGTTGGCGGGGTTTTTGAGAATATTTCATCTAAAAAACGCACAAAACTAGAATATTTTATAGCTTCTTTAGAACGAGAAGAAATTAGAAAGCGAAAACGGTAGGTCTCAAACCGTTATGAGCTTATATAAGGATGTGGCTTAGAAACTTGTGGTGTCTTAGCCTGTCTTCAAATACCGTCAGGATTAAGCGGGATAATTGTAATTTAGTCATTACTCACTATTGAATCTACACGCTGAAATCCTCTCGGTAATGCCAAACCTCGTTTTGCTCTACTGGCTGAATATGCTGCAATATCTGATGTTTTTAATGTCAGGTGTCTTTTTCCAGATAAAATCATCAATTCTTTAGCTTCGCTAATTAAACAAACTGCAACGACTCTATCTTTATCAGTATTAAAATCAGCCGGTTTAATTTGTATTAACTTATTACCTTTGCCCTTGGACAAGGCGGGTAGTTCCAATACAGGGAAAATCAATAAGCGACCTTGTAAAGTTGCTACTGCTACATGATCAGAATTACTATTAATGGCCGCTGGGGCTAAAGATTTTGCACTAGAGGGTAAAGAAATTGCCGTTTTTCCCGCTTTATTTTTACTTTGCAAGTCTTTTAATTGGACTCTAAAACCATAACCGCTAGTACTGACTAATAAGTACCAGGCATCAGGTTGCCCCGCAAATATATGGTTAAACAGGGAGCCAGCAGGTGGTTTTAAACGCCCAGTTAAAGGTTCGCCCTGGCTGCGTGCTGAGGGTAAATCATGACTGGCCGTATTATAAACACGTCCGGTTGAATCCAGAATATAGACAGGCTGTGTTGACCGTCCTTTGGCTGAGCCCAGATATTTATCTCCGGAGCGATAGTTTAAGCTCAAAACATCAATATCATGTCCTTTTGCTGCACGTATCCAGCCTTTTTGCGATAAAATAACGGTTACCGGTTCATTACTGATAAGTTCTGTGGTATCCAGGACTTGTGAGGGAGTTCGGCTTACAATGGGTGAGCGTCTGGCATCACCATATTTTTCCGCATCTCTTTGTAATTCCGTTTTAATTAAACGATTGAGCAAGCGTTTGGAGCCTAAGGTTTTGTCCAGTGCCTGACGTTCTTTTTCAAGTTCATCCTGTTCACCCCGGATTTTCATCTCTTCCAGTTTGGCTAGATGCCTTAATTTTAGCTCTAAAATGGCTTCTGCTTGTACATCAGATATGGCAAAGTGCGCCATTAAAACAGGTTTTGGTTTATCGTTTTCTCTGATAATAGCAATGACTTCATCAATATTTAAGAAAGCAATTAATAAACCTTCTAATATATGTAATCTGGCAATGACTTTATCCAGTCGGTATTGCAATCGTTTGCGTACAGTCTCTGTTCTAAAAACCAGCCATTCCTGTAGGATTTTACGAAGATTTTTAACTACTGGCCTGCCATTAAGGCCAATCATATTCATATTAACGCGGAAGTTTTTTTCCAGATCAGTGGTGGCAAACAAATGTGACATCACTGTTTCCACATCTATACGTTTTGATTTGGGAATAATGACCAGACGGGTTGGGTTTTCATGATCTGACTCATCCCTTAAGTCTTCGAGCATGGGTAGCTTCTTTGCCATCATTTGGGCGGCAATTTGCTCTAGTAATTTGGAACCAGAAACCTGGTGTGGTAATGCAGTTATTACTACGTTGTTTTCTTCTATTTCATATTTAGCACGCATTTTTATTGAGCCGTTACCGCTGATATACATTTTGCTGATATCTTCTGTTGAACTGATTATTTCTGCAGAAGTGGGGTAGTCGGGGCCTTTGATATACGTCAGCAATGTTTCCAGCGTTGCTTCTGGTTCATCTAATAGGTGAATACAGGCATTGACTATTTCACGTAAATTATGTGGCGGAATATCGGTTGCCATTCCCACAGCAATGCCCATGGTGCCATTGAGTAAAATATTGGGTAATCTGGCGGGAAGTAAGGAAGGTTCTTTTAAGGTGCCATCAAAATTATCAGTCCAATCAACCGTGCCTTGTCCTAATTCACTTAATAAGGTTTGGGCATAGGCAGTTAAGCGTGATTCAGTATAACGCATAGCGGCAAAGGATTTAGGGTCATCCGAAGAGCCCCAGTTGCCTTGTCCATCAATCAAGGGATAGCGATAAGAAAAATTTTGTGCCATTAATACCATGGCTTCATAGCAGGCGGAATCACCATGCGGATG
>CAZNGU010000400.1:0-3003 GCA_964572325.1 uncultured Methylomarinum sp. | reverse complement strand
GCAATAATCATTTCTTTGATTCTAAAGGACATGCCATTCACGGTATTTATAAACGTCTCGATAGGTCTATCTGCTCTACTTGTAACGCACTTATCTTCGAGGAATGTCAGTAAATACAAAACGACTTAGTAATTAAAATGGTAACTTTATCTCTTCTGCCTTCTCCATAATCTCAATGGCTGCTTCAAGATTAATCTGATCGGTGTTTATTGCTGACTGTGCCTGCAGTTTCTCGTATAACTTCGCCTGCTCCCATGTCTGATGATTGCCGAATTCATCCTGAACAAAAGCAGCCCATGGAATAAACTTTGTAAGTGGAAACATCTGACCTTGCTTCGGAGATATGTCTACATTCAATCCTGATACAAAAAGAATTTTTTTATTTTTATAGGCAGGGTCCTGAACGATTGTTCTGAATGCCCTATCAAATTCCACCTGTGTATTTGCCTGTGCTGCTGTCAATGCAGGCCATTTAGATGTAACAACATAAGGCATAACTTTAATAAGATTTTTTCCAGGTGATCATGCCCTTCATGATGATGGCTGATGCTCCTTTTGAAAAAGAAAAGGTCCGGATGCAGGTGTTGACCAATAGGTTCTCCATTACCCTCCCTCCACTCATAGTCTTTCAGATAATCATTTAATAAAGGTGAAGCTGCAAATACCTTCGCAGTACTGTTAGAGACTTCTGGCAGTGGATTGCCCTGCTCATCAACCTTTATGATTCTATCTAATTTAAGCAACAATCCGTTGTCGCGATCTGAATGTAGCAACAAATTATCCACTACAACCTTGTGTTCACCGTTCTCTTGAAAAAGAAATATATTTTTACTGGCAAAATCATATTCATGCAGATACCAGTCCAGGGCAGCACATATTTTTCCACAACTGGATGTTTCGTTTGCATCCTCTGTCTGCAACCGACGATACACCCCAAATTCACCTTTATCAGGATCATAACCGACATGACTCGCCTGGATTATAACGAGATCTTTACCGTGGTGTGCGTGTGGCGCATGCCTGTCAGTCGCTACAATACCCCCTACCAAACCATGATTAAAAGGGAATGTGCCAAAATGTTTAGCAATCAATATTATCGGGTAGCCCTGGCTTTCATCAGAACAAAAAGCACGAGAGGGCATTATCTTGCCTTGTTCAAACCCCAGTGATTTTGCTAGATTATAAATACGCGGCATAAACCGGCTATACCGCATTGCTACATCAGACATATGATATGCCCCTAAAAGACTTGAAATGAAACCGGTAGTACCATACATATTAAAGTCCTGTTCAAATAATGTTGTTTACATATTTACATTATAGCTTTGCTTCTGGTCATTTCATATAGGCTATGATTCGAGATAAATATTGAACAGTCACAATTTCTTCTTCATCATTTACCCTTATTGCATCACCGTAATTTTGTATTGCACTATTTATGTACCTGCCTAGTTTTAATTAAGCTTGCCCTTGAATAAAACCAGGAACCAATAGTTAACAATGCATATATCCCACCAATGAACAACAGTTGCTCAGGTTGATTGATGAGTTCGTAATAAATAATCAACACCGTCCCCAGCGTTAATCCCATCATAGACAGGATTGAAATTATTGCTGACGAATTAGTTAGATGACGAATTTTATAATTTGCATAAGCCATTAGCAGTGAGACCAACAAGAAAGTGACGCTACCAAATTCAAGAATAACCTCAAGATCACCTGCAAGTACGAGTAAAAAAGAAAATGATGACATCGTAAAAATAGCATAAACAGGGATATGGTTTTTTCGTTCGGCTAACAAACTTGGCAAGTAGCCATCTTGTGAAATAACAGCCATCTGCCGCGATGCGCCAAATAGTGTCCCGCTAATCGCACTACTGGTAGCCAGTAATGCACCAATAACAATCAAGTCAGAACCCCAATGCCCGAGAACCTTACCCGCTCCCGATGCTAATGCGTATTCTTTATTCTTAACAATGTCCTCGAACGGGATAGCTAATATTGCGCCCAATGATATAACAACATAAATAATCACTGCCAGAGTCATTGCAGAGTAGATAGCTTTCGGTATATTTTTTTCTGGCTGATCCATTTCATTAACCGCATTGATAACAAGTTGAAACCCTTCATAGGCAACAAACGTTAATGAAGCAACAATCAAAATTGATAATATGCTGATATCTTTTTCACCCTGCAATAATACCGGGATGCTCGTCTCGCCATTATTTATCAGGACAAATGAGATGACGATCAGGATCACCAGTTTGCTATACACCATTAAATCTTCTATTTTCCCCATGCCCTTTACACTCCAGACATTAATGAGTGTGAAAAATAATATGATTAGACCAGCGACCAGCTTTCGCACCCATTCATTATCCGCGAATGTGAAACCACTGATTGCATATGAAGAAAAGGTGTAAGCGTAAAGTGCCAGTGTACTGATATAGCCAAATATTACCCACCAACCGATAAGCGAGGCCGCAAACGGTGAAGCGGGAAAGGTTTTTTTATAGAAGGAGTAGGTAGCACCTTCATCCTTATAATAAACGCCTAATTTTATATAAGAATACGCAGCAAGAAAAGCTATCATACCGCCGATGATGATTGCAATCGGCGTAAAAACGCCAATCAGTGAAACAGAAATCCCAAGGATAGTAAATATGCCACCTCCCACCATACCGCCCAGTGCAATAGCAATCAGTTCTGGAACGCCAAGCGTTTTATTTCGTTTTCTATGACATGAATTGCTATTTTGCATATGAATCTTGTAAAACTAGATAGAGTAAAAAAAGTAAATATATGGATATATTTTTATCATGTTGACATCTAGCGTGAGGTATTTACCTGATTTGAGATTCAAGGTAACCTTAATATATTAAAACATAATAACTGCAGTCTTTTCTCACTATTACAATTGTTATGTTGATATGTAACTGAACGATTCCTATAATTTACTGTCTTTGAAACATGCGCGTAGAACAAGTATTCAGATAATGACAT
>CAZNGU010000399.1:0-3008 GCA_964572325.1 uncultured Methylomarinum sp. | reverse complement strand
GTGGCAACAGGCGCATAGCAAGCTACGTAACTGTTGCCACCCTACTGAAGGCAAACAAAAAGACCAGCAAGATTGGATGATTATTTTTTTCCATCTCCCTAAGTCATAAATATTCATTCAAATACCCATAATATGTCTGCACAATCTAATAAACGTCTGGTTTTAGTCGATGGATCATCTTTTTTATTTCGCGCCTATCATGCGGTTCCTCCTTTAAGCAATGCAGAAGGTGAGCCGACCAATGCAATTTTTGGGGTGGCAAATATGTTGCGAAAATTAATCAAAGATCATAGTACAGACTATTTTACTGTAGTTTTTGATGCACCCGGCAAAACTTTTCGTCATGATTTATATGATCAATACAAAGCTAACCGTCCCCCTATGCCTGATGATTTAAGAGTGCAAATTGAACCCTTGCATCATTTGATTCAAGCGATGGGCCTACCTTTAATTATGGAAACAGGTGTTGAAGCCGATGATGTTTTGGGGGCATTAGCTCAAACTGCAGCTAAGCAGGGTTTTCAGGTGGTTATTTCGACGGGTGATAAGGATATGGCTCAATTAGTTAATGAACAAATTACCCTGGAAAATACCATGTCGAATACTACTATGGATATTCAGGGGGTTGTTAATAAATTTGGTGTAAAACCTTGCCAGATTATTGATTATCTAGCTTTAATGGGAGATGCATCTGATAATATTCCTGGCGTTCCTAAAGTAGGGACAAAGACAGCAGCTAAATGGCTAGGGATTTATGAAACATTAGAAAACCTGATGGCCAATGCTAACCAAATTAAAGGTAAAGTGGGCGAAAACTTGCGTGCCAATTTGGAGCAATTACCCTTATCTAAAGAACTCACAACTATAAAATGTGACCTGGACTTGTCTTACACACTTGATGATTTGAAATGTCAGCCTGTAGATAAGGCTGAATTAAAACAGCAATTAGAGCAATTGGGCTTTATGGCCTGGAAGAAAATGCTTAATGAGCCTGACCGAGAGGCGCAGATCGAAAAAACAGAGGAAAAATCAGCAGATAAACAATTGATTGAAATTGAAAAAAACTATGAAACTATTTTCAGCCAGGATCATTTTAAAGACTGGCTAAATAAACTCAAGCAAGCAGAATTATTTGCTTTTGATACTGAGACAACCAGTCTTAATTATACAGAGGCAGAAATTGTTGGTGTTTCTTTTGCTATAGAACTAGGCAAAGCTGCTTATGTGCCGCTGGCACATAACTATCCCGATGTGCCAGAGCAATTAAATAGATCAGAGATACTCAAGCTTCTTAAACCCATATTAGAAAACTCTAAAAAGCATAAAGTCGGACAAAATCTAAAGTACGATGCTAATGTATTGGCAAACTATGATATTGAAATGCAAGGCATAGCACACGATACTATGCTGGAATCCTATGTTTATAACAGCACAGCCACTAAACATAATATGGATGACCTGGCTAAAAAATATTTAGGCCTGGAGACGGTTCATTTTGAAGATATTGCCGGCAAGGGCGTTAAACAAATTTTATTTTCGCAGGTGCCTATTGATCAGGCCAGTCCTTATGCCGCAGAAGATGCAGATATTACATTAAGATTACATCAGACACTGATCAATAAGCTGAAAAAGCAAGATACATTAGAAAAGCTTTATAAAGAAATAGAGATGCCTTTAATTCCCGTTTTATCTCGGATTGAACAAAATGGGGTGTTAATTGATGCCAGTATGTTGGCGCAACAAAGCCTGGAATTAGCCAATCATATTATTGCCCTGGAACAACATGCACATGATCTGGCTGGCCAGGTATTTAATCTGGCATCACCCAAACAAATTCAGGAAATACTGTATGATCAGCAAAAATTACCGGTTTTGAAAAAAACACCAAAAGGGCAACCGTCTACAGCTGAATCAGTATTACAAGAACTGGCCAATGATTATCCATTACCCAAGTTGATTCTTGAATATCGCAGTATGAGTAAACTGAAATCAACCTATACCGATAAATTACCCCAGCAAATCAGTAATAAAACGGGGAGGGTGCATACCTCATATCATCAGGCTGTGGCAGCCACTGGCAGATTGTCGTCATCAAACCCGAATTTGCAAAATATTCCTATCCGCACGGCCGAAGGTAGGAAAATAAGGCAAGCCTTTATTGCGCCAGAGGGACATAAATTGATGGCGGCTGATTATTCACAAATTGAATTGCGTATTATGGCTCATTTGTCAGGAGATACTGGCTTGCTCAATGCATTTGCAAATGGTGTTGATATTCATAGTGCGACGGCGGCAGAAGTTTTTGCCGTTACCCTGGAAAATGTGACTACTGATTTACGTCGTTCAGCCAAAGCCATTAATTTCGGACTTATCTATGGCATGTCTGCTTTTGGGCTGGCTCAACAACTGGGTATTACCAGAAAACAGGCGCAGAGTTATATCGATTTATATTTTGATCGTTATCCAGGTGTTAAGCAGTATATGGATACAATTCGCGAGCTAGCTAAACAACAGGGTTATGTAGAAACCTTATTTGGAAGAAGGTTGTATTTGCCGGAAATTAATTCTCGCCATGCCGCCAGAAGGCAATATGCTGAACGAACAGCTATTAATGCACCTATGCAAGGAACGGCTGCTGATATTATAAAAATTGCCATGATTAATACTCATCAGTGGTTACAACAAAATCATTCAAGTAATAAAATGATTATGCAAGTACATGATGAATTGGTTTTTGAAGTGGCTGAAAGCCAAATCGAAATGTTTTCTGACGCTATTAATGAGATTATGACTTCGGCTGCTCAACTTGATGTGCCTCTAATTGTTGATATTGGGGTGGGTAATAACTGGGATGAAGCACATTAACAATGATTTCTTAAAAGCGTGTCAAACTAGAATCTGTTATGCTCGCCGATGATAACTCATTTTTTTCCAGCTAAGGCAACTGGAAATTAATAAGCCACCCATATTGCAACGTTTTTTTGTTTGTCTTCGGTATTGTTGCGTAG
>CAZNGU010000398.1:0-3011 GCA_964572325.1 uncultured Methylomarinum sp. | reverse complement strand
ATGTATTCACCGACACCATTGCAGATTCTCAACTTTGGGCAATAGACAAACCCATGAGCCAAACCTTGTTTAAAGACATTGTAGAAAGTGTTAATGCTAAATTCAGGGAGCTAAAAGCAAAGGGATATATTGTAGATGCAAAGGCCTGGATAGATCCCGATTTAAACACTATAACAAGCCTTAATTCAGGCCAGTTGTGGATAGATTACGACTACACCCCAGTACCGCCACTGGAACAATTGGGCTTTAACGCCACAATTACTGACAAATACTTGTTAGAACTACTACCGGCTAAATTATGAAAACAGTAACGTATAAAGCATTGCGTCCGGCGTTTATTAATCAGACCCACTTAGAAGTCGGCGACACGATCCCATTAATTCCTAAAGTTGCCCAGTTTTTAATAGCAGACAACACGCTTGAACCCGTAAAAAGTGCGACTAAAACCGCCAAAAAAGAGGCCTAGACCATGCTCCCTAATACTATAAAAAACTTTAATGTATTTATTGACGGTGAGTCTTATTTGGGTAAAGCCGAACAAGTCACACTTCCTAAGTTAACCAAAAAAATGGAAGAATACCGGGGCGGCGGCATGAACGCCCCGGTAGAAATAGACATGGGTTCCGAAAAAATGGAAGCCACTTTTGTGTTGCGTGAATTTAGCAGAGAAGTCCTGCTTAATTATTCCATTGTTGATAATGCCGGGGTCAGTTTGCGCTTTAAAGCCGCAGCAGAACGTGACGATGTAGCAGAAGACTTTGACGCCATAGAAATCGTCATCCGAGGCCGCTGGCGTGAAATTGACATGGGCGACCTTAAATCCGGTGATAATTCAACTATGACAGTCGCGGTCGCCGTATCTTATTATAAATACATCGTCAATGATGAAGATTTAATAGAAATTGACAGCGTTAATATGATAGAAAAAATAGGCGGTAATGATCGACTGGAAAAACAACGCGAAGCCCTGGATATTAAATAATGGAAAGCAAAAAAGTAACCTTATCCAAACCGTTTAAACGCGGTGATAAAGACGTAGATTCCGTACTATTGCGTGAACCGATGAGCGGTGAACTACGCGGTATTAATCTGTCTGATCTAATGCAAATGGAAGTCAGTACCGTAGGCCGTGTGCTGGAACGTATTTCAGAACCGATGATTGATAAAGCCACCTTTGCCCAGCTAAATCCTCGAGATTTAATGGATTTGTCGGTCGGTATTGTCTCTTTTTTCGTGGACACGTCGAACTCCCAGGCGCAATAGAACCCATCATGGCGGATATTGCGATGGTGTTTCACTGGCCTTTATCCGACATGCTGACAATGCCAGTAGCGGAGTTGATTAACTGGCATAAACTAGCACGAGAGCGTTATTCAGCGGAAGAAATCAGACCATAAACTAACCCTTATTATTTTTGTGAATATATTATGTCAAAACTTGATCTAGCCGTTGTTCTTGATTTGGTCGATAAAGTAAGCGGCCCTGCAAAAAAAATTCGCGGCGTCACCGGCCATCTTAATCAATCGCTAGATAAATCATTAGAATCTATTATTGACCTGAATAAGCAAAACAAAAAAGTAAGCTCTTTTGCAAAGCTTAATGAAAAACTAGGCGATCAAAATAAAAAACTAAGTGAATCACAATCCCATTTTAAACGCCTGCAACAACAACTAAGAACAACAGTTAACCCCACCAAAAAACTACGCAATGAAGTAACGCGGGCGGCCAAACAAGTTAACACCCTGTCTATGAAGCAAAAGGATTTAAGAAAATCAGTTAAAAGCAGCTCGGATGCATTAAAAAAAGAAGGGATTAATACCCGAAACTTAACATCAGCACAAAAAAAACTAGAGCAGCAGTTAGGCAAAACTGAAAGCCGTTATAAGCGTTATCAAAAGTTAACTAGTATTGGTGCTAAAGGGAAACGATTTGCTGGATCAGTCGCCGGTGCGGGTAAACTTGCGCTAGGGGCCGCTGCTGTATCAGCAGTATCAGCAGTTCCTTTTTTAAATACGGCTAGACAGTTTGAAAAATTTCAGGCGGTATTGGAAACCATAGAAGGTAGTAGCAAAAAAGCCAAACAATCATTAACTTGGGTTGAACAGTTCTCCCAAAAAACACCATTTGAACTAGACCAGGTTATGGAAGCTTTTGTCGGCCTAAGAAAATTTGGTTTGGATCCTACGAATGGATTGCTGAAAACTTTAGGTGATACATCAGCGGGCATGGGTAAGCCTATTATGCAAGCTGTTGAGGCTATAGCTGATGCAGTGACAGGAGAAAATGAAAGACTTAAAGAATTCGGCGTAAAAGCGTCTAAAAAAGGCCAGACAATAACCTATGAATATACCGTAGATGGGGAAACAAAAACCGCAACAGCGGCCGCCAGCGACAGAAAGCAAATACAAAAAGTATTAAGCTCTATTTTTAATAAAAAGTTTTCAGGAGCAATGGAAAAACAGTCTAAAACATTTGATGGAATGCTATCTAATATTAAAGATTTCTGGTCATCGTTTCAGAGAACCGTTATGAACACCGGGGTGTTTGACTCGTTAAAAGGAAAATTAAAAGGCCTGCTAGACACCCTAAACCAAATGAAAAAAGATGGCAGATTGCAGCAATGGGCCAATAAGATAGGACAGGGGTTTCAGCAGATAATAAACCACGGCGGCGAAGCTTTCTCACAGTTAATGAGTTTTATAAAAACCTTGTCATCTGTAACTAAAGTTGCCGCCACGCTGGTCGGAGGCTTCGATAATTTAGCCATTATTTTAGTTTCTCTAAAATTTATTCCAGTGATTAATGCTATGGGCACATTTATTGCTTTATTAATAACCTTGTCAAAAACTCAAAAAATAGCAGCCGCCAGCACTTGGTTAGTCACCACGGCACAAAAAGCCTGGAGCGCAATATTAGCTTTTTCTAGCCGCTTGCAAATAAAAAACACAGCTATCAATATAGCCTCTGCTGCTGGGCAAAAAATAATGGCTGCAAGTACTGCCGTAGTAACC
>CAZNGU010000397.1:0-3012 GCA_964572325.1 uncultured Methylomarinum sp. | reverse complement strand
CAGGGCACATCATTCAGGCGTAAGGTAACGGCCCCTCCCACAGTATCAGCAGCAATAATATTAATATCTGTAAAATCAGCCAGAATTTGCAATACGGATCTAACGTCTATATCTTGAAAGTTTAATGATAATTTATTACCTGCATAGGGGAATTTCTGTTTTAACAAGGCTTCTTTTTCCCCTGCAGTCAAAGGAATAAAGTCTATAGTAAACAGTCCGTCAGATTGATATGATGAATAATCATAATTACCCGTAGTTGGTGTTACTGTAATAATCGTTCCTGCGCCTCGGCTCTCAGCAATAATTTTCTGTACCGGTGTGGCAAAGTCAGAGACATCAAAACTTTTCGCTAACCCAACAGGAAGTTTGGTATTGAGAAAGTTCAAAACCACCTTCCCTCCTCGCTCCTTTACATCAACAACTGTATTTGCTGTAGAAAGTTTTAATAACAAACGCCCCTCACCTTTAGGTCCTCTACGAAAATCAATGTTTTTAATTGTCTGCTTAGGCAGTAAATTTGTTACACGCTGATCAACAACTTTTTCATCTCCCAATGCTTCAACTGAAGCTATAGAATTTGCGGGGTTTAACACGACATAAACATTATTATCTTCAACTTTCGTTGTATACGGCACCGTCTCAGAAAGATTAATAATAACGCGTGTTCTTCCTGATACCTCGACTACATAAACGGAATTGACAGCACCTTGATTAATAGTAAACATCTTTTGACCCAAGTCACTCTGCACTCCAGAAAAATCCAGTGCAATTCGGGAAGGGTTATCCGTTTGAAATATCTTTGGCGTAACAGCAGGGCCATTCATCCCTAATTGTATCTGTACTTTATCACCCGTTAACGATGAAAAATCCAGCTTTGTAATAGCTGAATTACTCGCCCATACAGAAGAAACCTGCATCAACACAAGAAATAGTCCCACCAAGATCCAGCCATGTTCAGGCCGTTCTTGAAATCTCATAGTTTTATTGTTTTTTATATTCATTATGTAACCCTTAGTTACTCAGCCAGTGCTAATGAAGCCTGTTGTTCACGCCATACACCCGGTTTATCAGGAACTATTTCCATTAACTCAATCCTATCGTCTAAAACTCTAATAATTTCACCATAATTCCGCCCCATATGATTTCCTTTCTTGACTCGGTGTATCGTGCCATCACTAGCTTTAATCAACGCCCACAGTCCATTCTCCATTGTTAATGTTCCTACCATTCTTAATCCATCTAAAGAATAAGCTTCTAATTCTTCTTTTCTTCGAGATGTATCCGGCCGCAATCCACCGATATGTGACACGTCACCCATTTCTTCTTCTGCAACCATTTCTACTGGCCGAAAAGGATCTCGCAATCCATCTGGGTTAAAAATAAAAGGCTCAATAATTTTAATCTCTGGTAACGGCTGAATTGTGCCCTTAGGCCTGGCTTTAACACTTTGTATGAATTGAGTTAAATCATTCATCTCATCATTAGCGCAACCCACTAGGCCTAGAACCAGAAAACAACCTCCAACACCAGAAAATATCTTTTTAATTTGATAAAAACCACGTTCTGTTAAGACCATTATCTTCTCCGCCGCCCTTTTTTCTTTTTCTTAACATCACCAACATCTTCGTTGTAAGTTTTTATAGTGGCATTCATAACTAACAAGGAATCTGATTTTTCTGGTGATATGTCAATATTATGGACTGTTACAATCCGAGGCAATGAAGCCAGACCACTTACAAAAAGTCCTAATTCTTGATATTCCCCAATAACTTTAATCTTAATAGGTAACTCTGAATAAAAATCTTTTCTAATTACACCAGATGGTTGAAAAAGCCGAAACTCCAGACCACTTGCTAAACCTGTCTGCGAAATATCTATCAACAAATTTGCTACTTCAGCTTTTGTTGGCATTTGCTTAATCATTTCACTCAAAGATGCTTTAATCTGCTTATATTGTTCTCTATAATCTGGCAAATTTATTGCTTTCTTTTGTTTAGACGCATATGTTTTCCTAAGCTCCTGTTCTTTATTCTCTAATTGCTCCAACTCATTTAGCTGATCGAGTGTAATATAATAGACTCCTGCTGCTGCGACCAATACACTCACCAACACTATCGTCGCTATTTTTATCGGTAAAGGCCATGTTCCTGCCGCATTAAAGTCCCAATTTACTTCAGATAAATTCATTACTTTTTACCCTCCTCATCCTCTGGCTTTTTCTTCCCTTGTTTAGCACTCATTGAAAAATCATTTAACGCCCCATTTTTCTCCTTTCCTTTACCTTTAATAACCTGTAACACTGGAGACTCGAGCCAGGGGGATGCATCAACACCACGCATATAAGCAGAAACGCGAGCATTTGATTGCGCTTTACCAGAAAAAGACAGATTACTTTCTGTTTGCTTAAATTTAGTAAGAAAAATACCTTCAGGAGTGCTCTTAGCCAGTTCATCAAATAAATGAACTATTTGCGGACGGCTTTCTTGTAATGTTTGAATCACTTCAATTTTAGTTAACAACTTTCTCTTTTTGTCTTCAATATCTTTAATCTCTTTAATTTTTTTATCAACAAGACGAATCTCATCATTAAGAACAGAATTACGTCTCTGCTGATGCTCCTTCATCCCTTCAATCTGCATATATACAAGAATAAAAATCAAAGCCGTCACCACAACTCCGGCCCCTATTGCACTAATAAAGTCCTGTTGCTGTTGCTTACGCTTTTCCTCACGCCATGGAAGTAAATTAATTTTAGCCATTAATCGAAACTCCTCAATGCTAGCCCACATGCAATCATCATTGCAGGCGCATCATTACTTAAACTTTGAGGCTTGACTCTATTGGATAAGGCCATATTTATAAATGGGTTTGCTACATAAGCAGGAATTCCCAGATTTTGCTCAACTAATTTTTCTAACCCTGGTATAGATGAACATCCCCCTGCAAGCACAATGCTATCAATTCCTCTATTAGCACTAGAAGATACAAAAAATTGTAGTGAACGGGCAATTT
>CAZNGU010000396.1:0-3016 GCA_964572325.1 uncultured Methylomarinum sp. | reverse complement strand
TGACGTTTATCATAAAGTGCTTTGCTATGCTCGCTTATCTCCCGGTAAATAAGGGCTTTGCTTTTATAATAACTTAACTGTTCATGGGGTAATAAAACATCTATTTTTAGCCAGCGAACAACCATTCCAAGTGTGTTTGCTTTGACTAACAAGGTAAAATAAATACTGCCAATAGTGATAGCAATAATAAACTCCTTGATTGAAAATTGATAAGGCCAATCGGGCAAGGTCATATTATCAGGAATCAGCAATACCATAATAACAGCCAGTGAACCTCGCAAACTTCCCCACGCCATTAAATGTTGCCAATTCAGAGGAATATTCTCTTCCGCATTGAATTGATTGGCAATGCCGATTGACAGGTAAATTGATACAGCTCTGGCCACAACAACCACTGAAATAACTATTAAAATAGGCAGCCAGGCAATATGTAATGAGATGGTGAGATTAGTAAACAGCAAGCCCATTAACAGAAAAACCAGCGAATTAGCTACAAAGGCAAAATAGCTCCAGAATTTTTCCATGTATTCTTCAACATCTGTAGACATTTTAAAGCGTCCGTAATTACCCATAACCATTGATGAAACCAGGGTGGCAATAATGGAAGAAATATGTATAGCATGTCCATTGATATGCCATTCATGAGAAATCACCTCTGCTAATAAAAAAGTAAAATGAGCCACTAGCAAAGTTAGCGTTATTTCCAGATTTTCATGTCCTTTGACCCATTCAATCAGTTTAGAAAACAAAAAACCCATAAACAAGCCAAATAATGTACCGCCTATAATCATGCTGCTAAAGGTAAATAAGCCTTGTATTAGCGTTGAATAACCATGGTAACCATGACTAATAACATCAAGTAACACAATAAAAATAGCAAATGCGGTACCATCGTTAAACAAACTCTCACCCTCAAAAATCAGGGTTAAACGATGGGGTGCGCCACATTCTTTAAATAAAGCCAGCACAGCAACAGGGTCAGTAGCAGAAATAATGGCGCCAAATAATAAGGTCACTAGCAAAGGTACTTGAAAACCCAGCCACTGAAGACACCAATATCCAACATAGCCAATAAAAAGAGTAGAAATCAGTAGACCGATAATAGCTAGTAAACTAATGGCTATTTTGTTGTCCCTGATATTGCGAACTTTTATGTTATAAGCCGATTCAAAAATCAAAATCGGCAGAAAAACAAAAAATAATAGTTCAGGCGTTAGTTGAAAACTGGTAATAAAGGAGAAAACTTCTATTTTTGAAAGAGGCACCAGCAATGATCCGGCTATAACCAGCAAAACCGTATAAGGAACACGAAATTTTAAAGCGAGCACATTAACACCTAATGAAATAAACATAAGTGTAAATATGGAAAGATATACGTCGAGTGTCATGCTAATTCCTTTTTAGTGATGAATACAGGAACTGAAATTAAATGCCAGATACTCGGTATATTTTGAAATTTTTCTTTAATTAAGCATACAATCTTTATTCAAAAATATCGAGCCTATTCATAGTTTAGTTTTGCTTTATAATGCCTAGGAACGTGCACAAAATAACTTGGGGAGATGAAAACAAATAAGCATCCAATATTTATGTCCAGCTCCCTTATTATAAAGCATTCAAACGATGTATTTTTTTGATCGTCAAAAACAAAGAAAGTTTGCTTTAAATCCTCACTCCTTAATGGTTCTAAAAGTTCTTGCATTCTATTTTCCCCTCATCCCAACCTTCTCCCGCTGGAGAAGGAGCTATTTTCTTAAGCCAACAGCATTGGGAGTCGGAGAAGATAATATGAGAAACTTTTGAATCGATTAATAACAATACCAATAATGGAAAAAAAATGAGTTTTACAACAAGTTTAGTAAAGACAGTTATAAAATGGACACCTAATCAATTAGTTTCTTGGATAGCTAATATCATTCTTAAAGATATTGCAGAATTAAAAGGATTTAATTTTGACCTTGAAACCCGAAAGTCATATATGCAGATACAACTGGTAGGTGAATCAGAAACAATTGAAGTCTGGTTTGAAGATTTTGCCATCATGAGCACTGATGGTTCTTACACATTCATTGTTAAACAAGCCCGTTCAAACCGCATCTGGTTAAATAATATTCTGTCTCGTATCGAAAGAAAAGAATGGAAAATCCCAGTCACACCGCAAACAGCAGCATATATCGAGTTTGCTGCTGAACTTCTTGCTGCAGAAAATTCTTCAGTGAATGAATAGCTGAACTCTTTAAACAAGCCCCCCTTAACCCTGAAATACCTACATTTTCATACTTTTCAAGGCCCGAGTAATTGCCGGTAAATCATCCATCACCCAGGTAGGCTGATAGTTAATTTTATTAATATCAGCCTCACTGGAGATTCCGGTTAAAACCATAATACTCCGAATACCGGTATTCACTGCACCTAGAATATCGGTATCAAGGCGATCACCAATAGCCACTGTATATTCTTTTTCTACACCCAAAAATTTAATTGCTTGCTGATACATAATGGCCTGCGGTTTTCCAACCACAGTAGGACACTTATTAGTAACCGCTTTTAGTGCAGCCAATGTACCTCCATTACCTGGAACCACCCCTATTTCAAGCGGTAATGAAGTATCCGCATTAGTTGCAATAAACTGTGACCCTGCACCAAGATACAAACTGGCAATAGCCATTTTTTCCCATGTTAATTTTCTATCCAAGCCACAAACAATAAAGTCCGGTCTGTTATTTTTAGGATCACATTCATTTAATTGATCAATATCATGTAACTTAAAACCTTGTTCAAGCAAAGGTAAACGTAAACCTTCCTCGCCAATAACATAAACCGATGTACTACTAGCATTGACCTGTTCGCTGAGATAAAGAGCTGTTGCCATACTCGACGTTAAAATCTCATTAATACTCACAGTAACGGCCATAGCTTCAAGTTTTGCAAGGTATTGTTGCTGTGTTAAGGTGGAATTATTGGTTGCCAGAATAAAGGGTATCTTTTGATTTCTAAGGCATTGAAAAAATTCTTT
>CAZNGU010000395.1:0-3020 GCA_964572325.1 uncultured Methylomarinum sp. | reverse complement strand
GGCGCCGATTTCTATAGAGTTGTTAAACAAATAGAAGACGTTTTAGGTGCTAACCCCTTGGTTATGGTATTGCCTATCGGCATAGAAGATGATTTTGTGGGTGTTGTAGACCTATTAACCCGCAAAGCATGGGTGTGGGATAACTCTGGCGACCCAACGGGCTATGTAGTGCAAGATGTTCCTGCTGATATGGTCGATATCGTTGAAGAATGGCGTGAAAAACTCATTGAAGCTGCTGTAGAGCACGATGACGATGCTATGGAAAAATATCTGGACGGTGAAGAGCCTGACCTTGAAACCATTAAAGCCTGCATTCGCAAAGGCACTATCAACCTCTCTTTTTTCCCAACCTATTGCGGCTCTGCATTTAAAAATAAAGGCATTCAACCAGTACTCAATGCTGTCATTGATTATCTACCCAGCCCGACTGAAGTTAAACCACAGCCTGAAGTTGACGAGGAAGGTAACGAAACCGGCGAATATGCGATTGTTGATGCCGATAAACCACTCCGCGCACTGGCATTTAAAATCATGGATGACCGCTATGGCGCACTAACCTTTGTTCGCATCTATTCCGGTAAAATAGAAAAAGGCATGACCATCATGAACTCATTTACCGGCAAAACTGAACGCATAGGGCGGTTAGTAGAAATGCATGCCGATGAACGGATAGAACTTGATGCAGCTCAGGCGGGTGACATTATTGCTGTTGTAGGCATGAAAAATGTCAAAACAGGACATACATTATGCGACCCTAAAAATCCGGCAACTCTAGAACCCATGGTATTCCCTGACCCGGTAATATCCATAGCAGTCGCACCAAAAGACAAAGCAGGTTCTGAAAAACTGGGGATTGCCATTGGCAAGATGATTGCAGAAGACCCTTCTTTCCGCGTTGAAACAGATGAAGACAGCGGCGAAACCATTCTAAAAGGAATGGGTGAACTGCATCTTGATATTAAAATTGATATCCTAAAACGCACCCATGGTATTGATGTTGAGGTAGGTAAACCTCAAGTAGCTTATCGCGAAACCATCACAAAAAGTATAGAAGATAGCTATACCCATAAAAAGCAATCTGGTGGCTCAGGCCAATACGGTAAAATTGATTACCTCATTGAACCAGGCGAGCCCGGCACTGGTTTTGTCTTTGAATCTAAAGTGACAGGCGGTAATGTACCAAGAGAATTCTGGCCAGCCATTGAAAAAGGCTTTGCAAAAAGCATAGACCAAGGTGTCTTAGCCGGATTCCCATGCCTTGATTTTAAAGTGACACTACTTGACGGTGCATTCCATGCCGTGGATTCATCAGCTGTCGCTTTTGAAATTGCAGCTAAAGCCGCTTATCGTCAATCGATCCCAAAGGCAGGCCCTCAACTTATTGAACCTATTATGCATGTGGATGTATTTACACCCGAAGATCATGTGGGTGATGTTATTGGCGACCTTAACCGCCGCCGAGGCATGATTAAATCTCAAGAAGCCGGGGCAACTGGAGTACGCATTAAAGCCGATGTAGCTTTAAGTGAAATGTTTGGCTATATCGGTGACTTACGCACCATGACCTCGGGTCGAGGCCAATTCTCTATGGAGTTCTCACATTACTTAGCCTGCCCTAAAAACGTGGCAGAAGAAGTTATTAAAGAAGTTCAGGAGCGTAACAAAAACAAATAAATATTTATTGTTTATTTGCTCAAAAAAACCTCACTTGATTAGTTTATCGAGTGAGGTTTTTTTATACCTTTGGAAAGATCAAGGAAACATAAAGACCGTTAAATACAGAATTCAACGACGCTCTTATGCAATATATTACACGTTAAGCAGAGAAATTTGCAGCAGCAAATTCCCAGTTAACCAACGCCCAAAAAGCTTCTAAATATTTAGGCCTGGCATTTCGATAATCAATATAGTAAGCATGCTCCCAGACATCACAAGTCAACAGAGGTGTTTGCCCTGTAGTTAAAGGACACCCCGCATTACTGGTGCTCACTAATTCCAAGCTACCATCAGCATTTTGAACCAGCCAAGCCCAGCCAGAACCAAATGTTGTCACTGCACACTTAGTAAAATCTTCTTTGAAGGCATCGAATGAACCAAAAGTAGAATTAATTGCTTCTGCCAAAGCTGCTGAAGGTGCACCTCCACCATTCGGTGAGAGGCTATTCCAATAAAACGTATGATTCGATATTTGTGCAGCGTTGTTAAACATACCCCCTTCAGAACGCGCTACAATAGATTCTAGCGAGGCATCTTCAAAAGAAGTGCTCGCAATTAAATTATTAAGATTAGTCACATACGTCTGATGATGCTTGCCATAATGAAATTCAAGCGTTTCTTCTGAAATATGAGGTGCTAAAGCGTCTTTTGCATAAGGTAAAGCAGGTAGTTCTATTGCCATTTATTGACTCCGTTATTAATTAAATACCTAGTATTTTAATAGGTAATTCTACTTTATCATTGCCCAATAATAAAATAAAGCTAAATAGATCACGATCTATTTTTTTCCTTTCATAAGCCTTTTAACTCAATCATGCCACTAGAAATTGAACATAAGTTTTTACTCAAAAATGATGCTTGGAAAACCCTGGCAAGTCATTCAAGCAAGTATAGACAGGGCTACCTGATTAGCGATAGCAAACGGTCAATCAGAGTCCGTATTTCTGAGGATAAAGCCTGGTTAAACATCAAGAGCGCAACAATAGGAAGCTGTCGGCAAGAATACGAATACGAAATCCCTATCACTGAAGGATTTGAGATTATTAATACCCTCTGTGAAAAACCTATAATTGAAAAAACACGCTATTTTGTACCAATATTACAACACACATGGGAAATTGATGTTTTTAGTGGGGACAATGAAGGACTTATTGTCGCCGAAATAGAACTATCAGAAAGCAACGAAACCTTCTCTATTCCTGAATGGGTCGGCAAAGAAGTAACATTAGATAGACGCTACTATAACAATAATTTATGCAAGAATCCTTATACATTTTGGAAATAAAATAGCATTGGAGTGCCGC
>CAZNGU010000394.1:0-3022 GCA_964572325.1 uncultured Methylomarinum sp. | reverse complement strand
AGAAGACGGATAAAAAGACAAGCTAGTTGCTCAAGTTATTTTGTGCACGTTCCTTGGCTTGTTTTTAATAGTAATGACCGGCTTGAATAATTGTACGAAATCAAAATAGCGTAATGATCTATCTCTCTTACCCTGAAGAATAAAAAACAATTGCCGCTTTTCAAGTGCTTAAATACTGAGTTATTATATCTATTTGCTATAAGAACTTGTTTAGGAGCTTAAAGTCTAAGGTTTTCCGGTTTAGACTTATTTTTGTATGCCCTGGTAATAGTCTTAAACGATGCTTGAACAGGTTTTTAAGCCCTAATAATGGAGGAATACTAATGAAATTTAACCCTTGTGTTTCAGGTAAGTGTACTTATGAGGGGACACACTGTGAACATTGTGGCCGATCTCATGAAGAAATCGCTGAAACTAAAGAAATGATTACTCAACTGGTCAATTTTGCCCAAAAGCAAGGCTATGAGAATGTGGATGATTTTAGTGACTTTATTGGTGAAACAGTATTAAAAAAACTTCAAAAGGCAGGCTAATAAGCTGCTTTTCGGGAGGAGGAATTAACTGAAAACAAATGATATTGGCCTCCTCCTGACATCTTTGCCTGATGCATTGCCAGGTCAGCATTTGATAAGAGATTGTCAAGATCTTTACCATGTTGTGGATAAATGGCTATCCCAATACTACTCGTTGTTTTAAAAGGTGTTTCACCTACCCAAAAGTCTAGTGCCAATAAATGTTCATTAATTTTATTGGCTACTAGCATTATTCCTTCAATATCAGAGTTCGGCATAATTAAGGTAAACTCATCGCTTCCTATTCTGCATAATATATCGGTTTCTCTTATAACTTCTTTTATAGTTATAGAAACCAGGCTTAACAATTTATCTCCTGCATTGTCCCCCCTGTTGTCATTGACCCTTCTAAAGTGATCTAAATCCAGATAAAACAAGGCAAGTTGCCTATTGTAGCGTTTTGCAAGAGATATCTCTCTGTTGAATTCCACCCGAAAATTGTTACGATTACCCAATCCAGTCAATGGATCCTTGGTCACCATTTTAAGCATTTGTATTTCTTTATGCTTACGTTCGCTAATATCAACCCCCAGGCTTAAAATAATAAGCTCATCCTGATTTTTTTGGGATTTTAAGATGGAATGTATCCAGCAGACATGACGTTTTTGTGTTGGACTAACAAGTAAAATACCATCAATGGTTAAGTGCTGAGTTTGTTTTCCCTGGCGCATTTCTTTGATTTGAGCTAAGTGATTACCCTCTATTTCAGGAATAAGGTTATCAAAAACATTTCCAATAATTAAACGTTTGTCTAAACAAAACTCATCAATGCCAGTCTGATTAACTGACAAAATCCTGCCATTGGCATCCTGCGTTAATACTAATATAGGTGCTACATTAATTATCTGTTGCACAAAATCTCGTTCTGACGCTAACTCATGTCCTTGTTCTATCAGTTGTTGAATGCTGTTTTTTACATTATTTTCCAGTCCTTCTAGCTGGTCAGCCAGTGTCATTGCTGTACAGCTTAATATATCTAGCTCATCATGCGCGGCTGTTAATTGCGGCAGCTTTTTAAATTGTTTTCTAAAACAGCTAAATCTCTGTTGAGCCAGTAAAGGTATGGCATTGGATAAGCGAGTCACACGACGTAATGATAATATCAGGGCTAGTATTAAGCATGACAAAAACAAGACTATTCCAGAAATACCATAAAACCATAGCGTTTGAATTTGCATATTGATGGCATGCAATTCATCACTAATATCTTCGATGACTAAAAATAAAGGAGATTGCGAGATGTCCGAGCCAATATTTATCGGAAAAACATTTATTTCAAAGGTTTTTTCATGATGCCTTATATTTTTTATTTGCCCCACCAGCTCATCAAATAAATAATGCTGGAAAACTTTGCTAACAATCTTCTGGTTATGTTCGGCATGGGTTAATGCCGATACTTTGTATGGCCAGCTATTAGTAGAAGACTGGCCAGATTTTACTAATACTGCAATATCCGTGTCTGTTGCTCGCTGATATTTAATAATGGTGTCTGCAAAGGAACGGCTAACGCCTAATGAGCCAATTATTTCAGCATTGATCATAATGGGAATTAAGACGAACTGAAAACAGGCTTCTGGACACAGTATTTGGTTGTTAGGTGATTCATTATCTATGACCTGTAGAATAGAGCTTTTATCTGGCTTTAAAAGACCTCCCCAGTGTTTTAAAAGATCCCCATTTTTATTATAAAGTACAGCACTTTCCAAGCCCCAGATAAACTGCCATTGTTGCCAGTTTTTATCTAAAATAGGGATGAGTTGTGTAGTCGCTTTTTGTCCAGCTTGCTGTTCTGTTTCAAGAACAGAGACTAATTCAACAAACTGCTCTAACACCAAAAAAGAGTCCTTGGTTAAGGCGTGGGCAATGTTTGCATATCGACTTTGAATGTTTTGACGATTTAAAGCCAGTTTCTCAATTGCATCCAGGTAAACCAGGTAAGAAAATAGGCTGTGTAGCACTAAAAATATAGCAGCAATTAAAATAGCAATTTTCCACTTTAAGCTAAAAAAAAAGCCATTCTCAGTCATTGATAATCAAAACCGGTAGGAAATCTGCAAGGCATACAAATCCCAGTTTTCTTTGGTTTTTGAACGATCTTGATTATCGGCCTGAGCAATCCAGGCGGTTCCGTTAATTCTATGGTATTCAGCTCTTAACATCCAGGATGAGGTAATATCCCAGCGCAGCCCAGTCATCCAGTCTTTTGCAAAGGCAATATGATTAGGCAAGCCAAAACTTGCAGGTCTTTTTCCATTTCTATCATCAATATCCTGTGTCAAGGTGTCATAGCGAACGACTCCCTGTAAGCGAGGAGTAAACCGATAACTCCCCTGAATATACCAGCTCTCTGAAACTGATTTATGACCTGGAATGATGCCATAACCTTTAGAGGTATTCCATCGATAAAAATATTCGCCGGTTAAGCCCAGTTTTTCACCATTGTATTGTGC